>DATHBC010000542.1:0-9756 GCA_035296345.1 Pyrinomonadaceae bacterium
CTTTAATTTGTCCGGATGAAAGTTTTCCTGAAATCTGGTTTTCGGCAAAACTCAAACTCAGATTTGAATTGGGGGCTAAATTAATACGACCTAATTTTCCGAGATTAACAACGGCGGAACTGGTTTCCGCCGTCGCAATCGCGCCTGACGAGAAAAACGTGCGCCCGTTGTAAGTGCGTTCTCCGTTCAGCATCACGGCGGACTTTTCGTCGCTGCCCGAAATGATTATTTCTCCTGCCAATGCTTTGCTGTCAGGTGCCGCAAAAACAAACATCGTGGAACTTATAAAGACGGCAAGCATCAACCCGAATGTGGTCATGCGTTTAAGCCCGCTGGCTTTCCTTTTATTGGTCATCTATGAACTCCCTTAAATTAATTTCGAGTAAACTTAAATGTAACTCGGATAAAAGCTTGAGTCAAAGTTTTTCAGCAAGTTAACACAAAAAAAATGTTTTCGCCAGCCCAAGCGCCGACAAAAATAAAAAAACCCGTCGATTAATCAAAAAACCGATTTCATTTAAAGCCGAAAACCATTTCGCCGAGCCGGAAACAACCCGCCGCCGATTTAATTTAAGTCAAACGAATCACGCGAAAAATACTACTTTTTCGCCTCGTTCCAGAGCGCGTCCATTTCTTCCAGACTTGATTCTTCCGGGCTGCGCCCGCGCCGCTTCAATTCGTCTTCGATAAATTTAAATCTCTGGCGAAACTTGCGATTCGTTTTTTTCAGAGCCGTTTCCGGTTCGACTTCGAGCCGGCGCGCCAGATTGACGACGACGAAAAGAAGGTCGCCGATTTCTTCTTCGATTTTTGCCTGCTCGCCCGCGGAAATCGCGGCGTTTAATTCGTCGACTTCTTCGTTTAACTTGTCGAAAATCTGCGCCGCGTCCTGCCAGTCAAAACCGACTTTCGCCGCTTTTTTCGTCAGCTTCAAGCCTTCCAGCAGCGCCGGAAAATGCAGCGTCACCTCGTCGAGAATAGATTCCTTTTCCTTTTCGATTTTGCCGGATTTTTCGCGCTGGTTCGCCTTGAGCTTGTCCCAGTTGTTCAAAACGTCGGCGGCGGTCTTCAGCTCTTCTTCGCCGAAAACGTGCGGGTGGCGCAGGACGAGCTTTTCGGTCACGCCTTTGACCACTTCGTCAATCGTAAAATCGCCCTTTTCCGCCGCAATCGTCGAATGAAAAACGACTTGCAGCAGAATGTCGCCGAGTTCTTCGCGCAGGTTCGTCGTGTCGCCCGTTTTATCGGCTTCCTGAATCGCGTCGAAAGTTTCGTAAGTTTCTTCCAGAAGATACTGCGCCAGGCTGGCGTAGGTCTGCTCTCTGTCCCACGGACAGCCGCCCGGCGCGCGCAGCCGCTCCATGACGGCGACCAGTTCGTTAAATTCTCTGCTCATATTAAAAAGTGAGCGGTGAGCCGTAAGCGGTAAACAGTTTTTTTCTGCTCACGGCTTACGGCTCACTGCTTACTGCTCTTGATTTTGAACTTTCTTTCGCTGAAAGAATATGAATAAGCTATTTGTCAACCAAAAGCGGCAGAAGCATCAGGCTTTGGCTTTCACTTTCGGCGGTCGCCCTGCCGCAGTTCTCCTGGTCGATTTTAATTTCTCTATCTCTTCCGCGCTGATGGCATTGTTTGAACCGAATTTTTCCACATCCTTTATAATGCCGTCCATGATCATCCGGCGAACTCGGATTGGCGAAATGCCCAGTATTTCCGCCGTCTCTCGCGTGGTTATTCGTTTTTTGGTATTGCGCGTCTTGCCAGCCATCTCGAAATATATCGGGTAGAGATTATCATTTTAATATTTAGAACACAAGTGTTCCGATTACTAATTCGGAAAAATTTATAAACTGCCGTGAGTGCTAAGGTCAATTCTCTCCAAAGGAAGTTTTCCGAGCTTTGTTTTTGAATATGGATATTAACTAAGGAGCAATCTTTTCCCAATCGGCAGGACTATCCAAACATCAAAGAATCAAACTGCTGACGCCTACGTATTAAAGTAATGCTCCGCTTGTAGTAAAATCGGTTTATGGACGATAAATATCAAATAATCAAGCCCAAAAAGCCGGAAACGAAACAGGAAATAATCCAGCATCAAATTGAAGAACTGGTTAAGAAGCGTGACAAGGAAACCAATCCGTCCGCTAAAAAAGCTCTGAATGCGGAAATTACGAAGCTGTTTGCTCAATACGAAAGACTTAAATTATAAAGTAAACTTTAGCGCCGGCTGCAAGATTTGAACTCCGTGTGCTTTCACTCAGGAGGCGAACGCTCTGTAGTCTATGAAATGAATTTTCCCATTGAACATTCGGATTCCGAATTACAGAAGAGAATTTCCGATTTCGATAAATCGGGAAAAAGAATTTAAGGTTTATTCAATTTGCCGTTTATCCGATTCGGCTAAAATGAAATCTCGACTCGACCGGGCAATTAAGGATTTATATAAAATGAAATTAACAATTATTACTGCGCTTTTTTTTAGTTTTTTGGTTTTATCTCACCAAACTGCTTCGGCTCAATCACCGGATAAAGTTTTAAAAAACGCCGCCAAAGCGATGGGCGGCGAAAAGGCTTTACGCAATATCACTTCGACGAAATCAAGCGGCAGAATTACTCGCCTGAGCGACAATGCTGCGGGAAATTTTCAATCGCAAACCGTTCAGCCGAATCTTTACGCCGGCTCGTTCGATTTAGGCGGTTTTGAAACCGCGGTCGGCTTTAACGGGAAATCAGGCTGGATTCGCGATTCAAAAACCGGGTTACGCACTTTAACCGGAAACGCGGGTCGGGATTTTCAGGTGGAATCGAGCTATCGAAATAACCGGTGGCTCGATTATAAAAAGGACAAATCGAAAATCGTCTACGGCGGGAAATTGAATATAAATGGCAAATCCGCCCATTTAGTAACGTTGACAACCGTCAAAGGCACGACAATCAAAATGTATTTCGATACCGTCACGGGATTGCTGATTCGAGATGAAATTCCGTCGGGCGATTTAAAGTATACGTTCGATTATTCAGATTTCCGCGCCGTTGACGGAGTCCGGCAGCCTTTTTCAATCACTTCGACAAGCGATAATGAGAAATATGAAATCAGGCTCGATTCGATAGTTCACAACGCGCAGATAGCAAAATCCGTCTTTGATTTTCCGACGATTTCAAACGAACCCTTGCCGGACATCGCCGCATTGTTAAAAGAAGTTCAGGCAAATCAGGATAGAATAGATACTATTTTAGAGAGTTATTCTTACACGCAGACGATTACCTCGCGTGAACTCAGCAAAGAAGGCGTTTTGCGCGAAAAGGAATCACAGACTTTTCAGGTGTCATTTTACAAAGGCAGGCAGATAAGGCGTTTGACCGCCAAAAACGGCAAACCGCTTTCGACGGAAGAACAGGCTAAAGAAGACAAAAAAATAGAAAAGATAGTCACCAATCTTGAAGACAGAGAAGCTAAAAAACAAGCAAAAATCGCCAGACAATCCGCCGACGAAAAACCCGAAGAGGAAGATAAGCGAGTTTCCGTCGCCGAGCTTCTGCGCGCCTCGAATCTTGTCAATCCCCGCCGCGAACGCTTTCGTGGGCGAGATGTAATTGTTTTTGATTTCGAGCCGAATCCGAATTTCGATTTTACGAACGTCAAAAGTTTCCTGAAATTCTTCGGAAAAATGACCGGCGTGATGTGGATTGATGTTCAGGACAAGCAGGTCACACGACTCGAAGCCGCGCTTGCCGATAACTTTAAAGTCGGCGGGGGCATTATGGCTAATATGAAAAAAGGCGCTGCTTTTATCTCTGAAAGCGAGCGCGTCAACGATGAAGTCTGGCTGCCGTCGCGGGTGGAACTCAATGCCGTCGTCAAAGTCATTCTGGTTAAAGGAATTAACATCAATCAAGTTGCCGAATACAGCGACTATCAAAAGTTCAATTCGGAAGTTAAAGACTCCAAAATCGACGAGAAGCAGCCTTAGTGACGAAAAAAGTTCAGTATAAACGGCTGCGATTTCCTTTATCGCGATAAAGGGAAAGCAAGCTTTAAAGAAAGTCAGGCTAAAAAGGGAAACGAATTTATTTATTCGCTTCCCTTTCCAGCTTTAAAAATCAGTGGAAAAGCGGCTTCAATTTTGTCTCGAAAGCTTATTACCATATGATACAAAGGCGAATATATCGAGGAGAGAAATCAATGCAGGCATTTTTCATCGCTGTCGTAGTCACATTATTCATGAGTTTGCCGATTTTGAGCTTTAGCCAGAATAAACCGGCAAAGAAAAGTCGAACGTCCGTGAAATCAAAAATGAACGCGGAAAATGGACAATCGGCAAATAACCTCGAAAAACTTATTCCCCGATTGATGAAGGACGCGGACGTTCCGGGTTTATCCCTGGCGATTATCAGAAACGGAGAAGTTTCCCGGCATCGCGGTTTCGGAGTGAAAAATGTCGAAACGAAAGAACCTGTTACGGACGATACCGTGTTTGAAGCCGCTTCCCTGAGCAAACCGGTGTTCGCTTACGCAGTTTTGAAAATGGTCGAGAAAGGGACGATTGACCTGGACACGCCTTTGAATAAATACTTTCCCGCAGCTTATATCGAAAATGACGAACGGTTAAGCCAAATTACCGCCCGCCGGGTTTTAAGTCACAGCACGGGCTTTCCTAACTGGCGACCGAACGGAAAGCCTTTGCAGATTTATTTTACGCCGGGCGAAAGATTCAGCTATTCGGGTGAAGGCTTTGTTTACCTGCAAAAGGTCATCGAGCATTTATCCGGCGTGCCGCTCGATGATTTTATGAAGAAGACCGTTTTCGAGCCGCTCGGGATGACAAGCAGCAGTTTTGTCTGGCGGCAGAATTACGATTCGCTGAAAGCATATGCCCATGATTCCGCGGGCGGGTTAGCCGGAAGGGGCAAGCCGTCGCAGGCAAATGCCGCCGCCAGCCTGCACACGACTGCTCTTGATTACGCAAAGTTCGTTTCGGCAATTTTGCAGCGCAAAGGAATTAAAGAAGCGACGGTCAGGGAAATGCTGCGCCCGCAGGTCAAAGTGGACAACGCCTGCGCCGTCTGCTTTGAGCGTTCCGCTTCCGGAAAATTTTCATCCGCAATCGCCTGGGGTTTGGGTTGGGGGCTGGAAAGTACTCCGATTGGAAATTCTTTCTGGCACTGGGGCGATAATGGAAATGTGAAATCTTATGTTGTCGCCTTCGACAAATCAAAAACAGGCGTCGTCATTTTCAGCAACAGCGCCAACGGGCTTTCAATCGCTGATGAAATCGCCGGCAACGTCGGCGGCGGCAGACAAACAGCTCTCACCTGGCTGGACTATGAGCCTTATGACTCGCCGACCAAAACATTGCTCAGGGACATTCTGGCAAGAGGAGAAAAAGCCGTCGACGAGCATCTGGAACGCAGAAAAAACAACCCGGCAGCCGCACTTAACGAATCCCGGATAAACTGGATAGGTTATCAATTGCTCGGCAGAAAAAGATATGAAGAGGCAATTAAAATTTTCGAAGTAAATACCGTCGGCTTTCCGAAATCGGCAAATGTTTACGACAGCCTGGGAGAAGCGTATTTAAAAGCCGGAAATACCGAGCTGGCGATTAGGAACTATCAAAAGGCGATTGAATTGAATCCTCAGAACACAAATGCGGCAGATATTCTGAAACGCCTGCAAAACCTGACGAAAGTAGACCCGAACATTCTGGATTCCTACACAGGAGATTATCAGGCGCCGTTCGGCGTTCTGACCGTCGTCAAGGATAAGGAAAGACTTGTGGGTCGGGTTTCCGGGCAGCCCGATACAATCCTTCTGCCGCAGAAAAACACTCAATTCGTCGACCCGATCAGGGGCACGCGGTTAACGTTTATCAAAGGCGAAAAAGGTATGATTACGCACATTGTTATTCTTTTAAACGGTCAGGAAATACAGGCGAAAAGAATTAAATAATAATCCTCAATCAATACCGGTCACAATCGTCGTCATTATGTAAGTGCAGGCAAAAAGTTCTAAAACGGCTCGCATATTTATAATCAACGAATAGCCGTACTTCGGCTGTCCGTGCGAAATTCAGACCCGCAGCGAGCCGCGGAACGCCCGGGCGCTGTAGTAAGAGGACGCGCCGTTGTGATACACGAAAACAGCGTTGTAGCGGCGGTCACAAAAGAGAGCGCCGCCCAGGTTTCTAATTTCAGCAGGCGTTTTCACCCAGCTCGACGTTTTCTGGTCGAAATCTCCGAGTTTCTGCAAGCCCCGGTATTGTTCTTCAGTTAAAAGCTCGATGCCTATCGCCGCAGCCATATCGACGGCGTTATTTTCCGGCTTATGTTCTTTTCTCGATTCCTGCCCCCGGCGGTCGTAACAAACACTTCTGCGACCTTTAGGGCTTTCCGCCGAACAGTCATAGAAAATGTATTCGCCGGTCTTTTTATCAAACCCGACGACATCCGGTTCACCGCCGGTTCTTTCCATTTCACCCAGCGACCGCAGTTTTTCAGTATTAGCTTCCAGCTTCGCCTGTACTTTAGACCATTCGAGATTTTTATGGCGGCTCATGTTTTTCTCGAAACGCGATTTCAATGTTCTGAATAGTTCTTCACGCTGTTCCGGTGACAACTGCTTTTTTGACATAGTTTTATTGGTTAACTGAAATGATTTTTCGAGCCGCGTGTCCGAACGGCGTCACCGCGAAGCACGCAGCAGTTGAGATGACGGGGCGAAACTTGCTGCACACAAGCAAGAAGATTCTGAACCTTTATTTACCGCCGCCCGGTTTAATTAAATTTAACGCAGCGACCAAAATGGCGTCTCTTCCCGTAACGTAATCGGAAACGCACCTTTCCACGGCAATATCCGGCAAGACTCCTCTGGCGTCTTTGCAGCCCGCCGGCGGCGTAAAAGACTTGGTCGAAACAGATGCTCGCAATCTCGAGTGAGGGAGATTAAAAAACATTATTTCGCCGAAGCTGCAGACAGCTACAGTTGTTTCTTCGCCGATGATTTTCGCTAATCCGTTATCCTTTACGACCGCTAAAAACATCTGCCCGCTCGAAAAAGTCTCCTTTGCGCTCAAAACATAAACCTGCCCTTGAAATCGCAACGGATTATCACCCGGTTTGATTACCGGAGATTTACCGGAAAGCGTTTCACCGGGACGCAGCGCGAGGTAACTGTCGGGAAGAGATATTTTCCTGCGCTTCATTTCTTCGACATACTGATTGCTCCTTTTCCATATTGACGAGTAATGCCGATAAGGCTTGGAATTAAACATATCAATCAGCGCATCTCCGAGCGCGGAATTACCGCCCCTGTTGCTTCTGACATCGATAATCAAATGCCTGACGCCGGCTGTTTTGATTTTCGTAAACACCTCCCTGAGGATTTCTTTATATTTTTCCAGGTCGTCAGAGAACGTGGTAGAGTTCAGGTAAGCTGCGCCGTCGCCGAGGAGCTTCAGTTCAAGCGGAGAGCTGTCTGTCGAAACCGCCGCGACAGCCGAACGCGCCGCATTTTCCCTTCGAACAAACTCAGGCAGGCTCAATCCTTTAACCTGAATTTTCCTGCCGCCGGAAAACGAAACGGTGAACTCCTCGGGTCGCCCGAACAATTCGGCGGCTCCCACCCAGAGCCACAGAACGGCATTTTCAACTCTTTCGCGTTCGACGCCAAAGCGATGCCCGCTTATCTTTCGGATAAGCTCTTTGCTCGAAATGCCGTTGATGCCGGTGATTATTGCTCCCTTTTCAACTTTTTCATCCGCGAACGAGTTTTCGACAACTATTTTGCCGTCTATATAAACCGTGCGTATCGGGAAGTATTTTGTCGTATCGTTTTCCGCTTTGATAAAGAAACGGGGGTCTATAACGTAACTGTGAGAATCCTGTAAGGCGCTGACGAGCGGCGTAAAAAGAAGCCAAAACTCCTTTTGAGTCATCGCTCCCCGCCGGCGAATGCGTGCTTTGATGTCGTCCGCCCGCGTTCGCAGCTCTTTTGCCGAAATATGAGCGTACGGATTAACGTGCGCCTCTTCGAGTGTTTTGAGGTAAAAATCAACATCCTCAATTAATTGTTCGGGAGTAAACGGTTGATTAGCATCGAAGGATGATTGCGCCGGTAAAGTGTAGCCGGACAGAACGATAAACAACAAAAAGACGCTCGCTCTTGAGACAAGATATGTTAATTGCATCCGCGTAGACATTTGAGAACAAAATTCCTCCTTTTAGTGAAATTATGAATCCCGGCTCATTGACGGCTATTGCCGAACGGTCGGGACGGCGCGTGGCGAAACCGGATACGCGCAGGCTGAAAGAAACCAAAGACCGGTTTTTAAGAAAGTCGCTGCTTCGTCTTTACGTCCGATGACTCGTCAGGCGTATCTTATTGGCAAACGACTGTGCAGCTCCGACAAAGCGGTTTTACTGCTGTCCCGCTTCAGACGATTATATGCCGTTTCGTAGTCCAGCCGTACACATTCTTTATATTAAATTGCCGCGAATTTCCCGGCAATAAGTTACCGGCTATTTCCGTCAGTATCGGCAAGCATGTTCCGCAGCATTTCTTTTGACAGGTGTCTGCCGTTCACCAGTACTGCAGTGATGCGCTGCGTATTTTTGATATTTTCAAGCGGATTGGCTTCAAGCAATATGAGGTCGGCAGCTTTCCCTTTCTCGATTGTGCCGCGCGTTTTCGCCATATCCAAAGACTTCGCCGGGTTGACGGTTGCTGTTTGTAAGGCGTGCATCGGCGTCAGCCCGGCTTCGACTAACAAGACGAGTTCTTCATGCAGATCAAATCCGGGACGCATGCCGTTACTCTTAAATGTAAAGTCCGTTCCAGCCAGCAAACCGACACCGGCTTGATTCAAAGCGTTAATTACCGGATTAAACTTCCGCTGAAAAACCGCGCCGCCGATTTTGAGCTTGGTCAGAATCGTCGGCACGACCCAGGTTCGGTTTTTAACGAAGCGTTTGTAAAGCGTCGCGCCCTTTGCCCCGGCGAGTTCATCGAGAGCTCCCTGAATACGTTTGTCGCGTTCGGCGCGGTCGAGATACATTACATCTTCCATCAGAGATTCGATATGTTCGATGCTTCTCACACCCGCATCCGAAGCCTCAGCCGCGGTAACGCCCGGCGGAAGATGCCCGGCGAAGGGCAGTTTTTGTTTGCGCGCTTCGTCGGCGAGCGCAAAGTATGCGTCTCGCGAAATTCTGCTGTGCGTTTTGATGAAATCGACGCCGCGCTGCTTGAGAGAGCGAACGATGCCGCGCGCCTGCGCCTCGCTGGTGACGACATCGGTTATCGAAGCGCGAAAAGCATCCATCTTTTTCGGTCCGTCAACGAACGAGCCGCACCTGACAATATGCGGACCGGCGAGCGTCCCGGCGGAAATCCGCCGACGCCAATCGTCTATTTGATTGAGGTCGCCGCCCATATCCCGCACGCCCGTCACGCCGTTGGCGACGAGCAGCGGCAAAGCGGCTTCGCCGTAATATGAAAGATGAGCGTGCATATCCCACAGACCGGGAATCAGAAACTTGCCGGTCGCATCAATTGTCTGCGCCTCCGCCGGGACGCGAACCTTGCCGGTTTTCCCGAGCGCGGCTATACGGCTGCCCGAAACCACCACCGTCATATCGGGTTTAGCCGGCGCGCCGGTCATATCGATGACGGTAACGCGGGTGAAAACAATCGGCTTGGATTGGAAACTTTGTTGTGTTTGCGCAAACGCCGGAGCGGGATTCAGTGAAAACATT
>DATHBC010000543.1:0-3285 GCA_035296345.1 Pyrinomonadaceae bacterium
AAAAGTCAGCCGCTGCGCGTGCGTCCAATGCTGCCAGACGTAGCCGCCGCCGGATGTGTAGTTCAATAAAAAAATTCCCGCCGCCGTCAAAACGGCAAAGCCCGCCGCCGTCAAAACGGCTTCGCGCCTTTTCTCCAACTGCCAAAACCGCAAAAAGGCGATTCCGGCGGTAAAAAGAAACGTCTGCTTGGAAAAAAAAGCGGCTGCCGATAATAAAACGATTCCCGCCAGAACCCAAACGGGCGTTTTCTCATTTTCCTCGACGCGCGTGAAAATCAGCCACAGCGCGCCCGAGGCGAAAGCGAAAGCAATCAAATCCGGTCGCACCGCCGCAATCCAGAACTGCGCCGGAAACATCGCCAAACCTGCCAGAAGAGCAATCCGGGCGGCTTCTTTTTCGCCCGTTATTTTTCTCGTAATTTTCGCCGCCGCCCACAGGCAAAAGGCGAAAGCCAGCACGGTTAAAATTCTTCCCCACCAGAGCTGAAACCCGAAAAGCTTTTGCCCGGCGGCAATCAGAGCGTAAAAAACCGCGCCGTAGGGCGTCATGCTGTAAGGCGGCTGCAGGGCGAAAGCATACGGATTTTTGCCTTCCAGAATATGCTGCGCGGGCAGCCAGTTAAACGCTTCGAGAATGCCGTTATCGAAGGGAAAAACGAGCCGCGAAATTATCACAGACAAAAACAAAACGCTCAAAATGCCGGTTCCGAGCCGGGCGAAAAGCGAAATTTTATCTGCAAAAAAAATCTTTTGATTTTTTTCCGTCGGGTGCATTTTGAGTTTTATTTATGAAAGCTTTGTCAGTTTCTAAAAAGATTGCGGAAATTTTCTCACACGGCGGCGCATTTCACAAATGCAGATTTTCCGTGGTTTCTCCGGCGCAGGCGGCTTGGTTTTATCTCGAAATTTGCACGCCGGAAAAACCTTTATCCTGAACTCTTTGATGAAGGCTGTGAGCAATCATTTTGGCGCGAAGCTTAGCGTTTTCCGCCGTCTCGCCGATAAAAAGCTTGTCCACAATCCGGCTGAAAATCTCCACCCAGCGGCGAAAATGCTCTAATTCGAGCGGCGATTTTTCGTTTAATCGTTGATGAACGAAAGCCGGATTGCCGAAATAAACCTGCTTGCCGAACAGGATTTTTTCCCAGAAATCGACGATAATCGGCAAATGCGCCGCTAAATCCAATCCGGCGAAATGATGCCCGATTTCCGCGTCGGTCGTGGCGATTTTATAAAATTCCGTTAAAAGCAGCTCCAAATCCGCGCGGTTTTCAATGTCGTGTTTCATTTTTGTAATTTTCGCTCTGCAGATTCAGCAAAACGCTTAAGGTTAATAAAAGCAGAATTTTAGCGATTTCAAGAGCGATATAAACGAAATGCGCCGCTGAATCGGGCGGCGTTCGCCCGCTCGTTATCAAGTCGATTCTTTCAATCAAAAGCGGAATGAGCCAGAAAGTCTGCGCCAGCAAAACGACGGCAAGCGCGCCGAAAACTATTTTCGCCCGGCGCTGCGCGCCTCCTGCTGGCGCAAAAGCGAAAAGCGCGATTGCCAGCAGAATCGCCAGCACGCATTCGACGCGATTCAGAGCCGTAAAAACCAGCTTTCCGATGCCCAAGCCAAGCTCGCGCGTGATGCCCGGCGCTTGGAATTTGAGCTGCGCTTCCATCGCTGTCGCGCAAACCATCCCGCACCACAAAGGCGGCAAAATTCTCCGTAAAAGCGCGGCTGTTTTCATTATTCGGTCGAGACCGCGTCCTCGTTATTCAGCGCCGCGTGAAGCGTGTGCCAGCTTAAAGACGCGCATTTGACGCGCGCCGGAAACTCCAGCACGCCGGCAAAGATTTTCAGTTTTCCCAGACGATTTTCTTCACTGTCGGGGTCGAGGTTTCCCGTCACCATCCGGTGAAACTCGTCGAATAAAATCTCGGCTTCCTCGCGCGATTTTCCCTTGACGACCTGCGTCATCATCGAAGCCGAAGCCTTGCTGATGGCGCAGCCCGAACCTTTAAACGCCACGTCCTTCAACGTGTCGTTTTCCATCGCCAGATAAAGCTTCAACTGGTCGCCGCAGAGCGGATTGTGCCCTTCCGCGAATTTGTCCGCGTTTTCGATTTCGCGGAAATTTCGCGGATTTTTGTTGTGTTCCAAAATTACTTCCTGATATAAATCACTTAATTCCGACATATTTTTGCAAAAACTTTTGCTTCCAATTCCTTCAAATCAAAATCGCGGTTGAATAAGTCCTCGACGGTTATTTTCTCATCATCGAGTAAATATTTCACCATCTGATGATATTTGAAATAAGCGTATTTTGAATCTTCCGCCGGATTTTCCTTCCAGCGCCTGACGCCTTCTTCAAAGCTCAGAGTCGTCTCGCCGGCGACGTATTCGCAATAGCCTTCTTCTTTCCAGTCCGGCATTTTGACCAGTGAATCCGCCAGACCAAATTTCCTTCTGATTAAATTGTGCGTTACTTCGTGGGCGATTACGCCGCTCAAAGACCTTTGATTATCGGTTTGCGTCTCACGAAAAACCGAATCTCCGGCAACATCCGCTTTATTGATTCTGATATTACCGATAACGGGCAGCGTGGTGGCAAAAGATTTCCGGCTGAGCGGAGATTGAAAAATATAAAAGGCAAACGTATCGCTGATAAAAATTCTTTCCGTTATATCCTTATCGTAAATCGGCGATTTCGCGAGCCGCTCCTGAGCCGCATCCAAAACGTGATTTATCTTTTCGTCTAAAGGCTGGCGCGCGTAAACCTTAAAATTATTACGCGAAACCTGATGGGCAAAAAGATATTGCGGAAAGACGAGCGTTAAAAAATAGGCGGCGAAAATTCCCGTTAAAGCATACCGGAAAATCCTGTACGCGCGGTTTCGCTTTTTGAAACTGCGATATTGACGATAAGCGTCGAAAGCTGAAGCCAGATATTTTTTCATTTCCTTCTCCTTTAAATATTAATCAGACTTTCTACGCTTGACCGAAAAATTTGTTTCGCTTCACGCAAAAACTTCAATCACCTTTTCGACCGCCCCGCAGAGCGCGTCGACTTCCTCGCGCGTGTTGTAAAAAGCGAACGAAGCGCGCGCCGTCGCCGGGACTTCGAAAAATTTCATTATCGGCTGCGCGCAGTGATGACCGGCGCGGACGGCGATGCCCGATTGGTCGAGAATCGTGCCGATGTCGTGCGGGTGAACGCCTTCGATTGTGAAAGACAAAACGCTGGCTTTTTCCGCCGCCGTGCCGATAATCTTCACGCCTTCGATATTCGATAATTT
>DATHBC010000544.1:0-3351 GCA_035296345.1 Pyrinomonadaceae bacterium
AAATTATCAAGGAGGAATTATTCAGAATGCCAACCAAACCGAGCGAGAATCCCGAATATTACGAATACGCGCCCGTCGCCAGTGAAGACGTGCAGGATTTGATGAAAGACGAAATCAGCGGCGCGCCGCGCGCGCCGCGCGAATTGCGCGACCGTCTCAGTGAACACAACTCGTCATCGCCGGCTGACTCGGGCGGCGACATCGACGCCTCGTGGGAAGAGGTCGAGGGTTCCGGCTCCGAAGCGGTCGGCGGTCACAACCCGACGCCCGACCAGTCTGACGTGGAAGCCAACGCTCACGCCCTCGGCATAGACTTTCAGGACAACGAACCGCTCGACCTTCTGGACAAAATCGAAAAGCGCGACCGCAACCGCTTCGAGCTGGACGAAAACTCGAAAGAAGGCGATATGATTTAGCCGCCGGAAATTAGCCGCGAGCAAAAGAGAAAGAAAATTCAGCCGCGAGATTACACGAAGGAAAGAAAATAAAAATTAATTCGTGTAATTCGCGGCTGAATTTTCTTTCTCTTTTGTGCTTTTTCGTGTCGTTTCACGACTCTTCCTTTTCCTCTTCCTGCCTGACGAGATTTTCCGCCAGTTTAGTCAGGACGACCGGCTCGATTGGCTTTGAGATATGCACCTGATAGCCGGCTTCGAGTGCTTTGCGGCGGTCTTCGGCGCGGGCGTAAGCCGTCAGCGCGATTGCCGGAATCCGGCGCTCGCGCCCGTTTTCCCTTTCCCACGCGCGGATTTTCCGCATCAGCGAATAGCCGTCTTCGTCCGGCATTCCGATATCGGAAACAATCAGATTCGGCGGCGCTTTTTTAACTTTTTCCAGCGCCTCAGCCGTCGAGCGGGCGATTTCGACCTCGGCGCGGCAACCTTCGAAAACCAGTTTGAGCAGCTCGCGCGTGTTGTCCTCATCGTCAACCACGAGAATTCGCAGGTCATTTAATAACGGATACTCGACGTGAAACCGGTCTGCGTCGTCCGTCTTTTCATTTTCCCCGGCGTCGGGCAGAGCCATTACCGGCAGATGTACGGTAAAGGTCGCGCCCTTGCCCTCGCCTTCGCTTTCCACGCCGACCGTGCCGCCGTGAAGCTCGACCAGATGCCGGACAACCGCCAGCCCCAAGCCGAGCCCGGTAAAATGCCGCGTAATCGAGCCGTCGGCTTGCCGAAAACGGTCAAAGACAAACGGCAGAAAATCCCGGCTGATGCCCTTTCCGTTATCGCGGACGATTAACTCGATTTGCGAATCGCTTTCCGGCGGCTCGGGCAGAATGATTTCGACCGCGCCGCCTTTGGGCGTAAATTTGATGGCGTTCGACAAAAGATTCCAGATTATCTGCTGAAGGCGGTCGGCGTCGCCGGAAATCATCGCGATTTTCGGATTGATGACCGTGTGCACGTCGATGCCTTTCGCCTCAGCCGCCGGGCGCACGGTTTCGATCGCGGCGTCGATGACCGGAATGATATTAACCGGCTGCACGTTTAAATTCAGCTTGCCGCTGATGATGCGTGAAACGTCGAGCAAATCTTCGATGAGCTGCGATTGCGATTTCGCGCCGCGCTCAATGGCTTCGAGCGCGCGCTCGCGGTTTGCTCCCGCCAGGTTGCCTTCGCGCAGCATCGTTATCCAGCCGATAATCGAATTGAGCGGCGTGCGCAATTCGTGCGAGACGGTGGCGAGAAATTCGTCTTTCAGGCGGTTCGCTTCTTCCGCCTGCAAGCGCAGCGACTGCTCCAAAGCGAGCTGCCGCTGGCGTTCGCGCTCGTCCTTTTTCCGCTCGGTGACGTCGATGTGCGCGGCGATACAGCTCACGACGTTTCCGTCCTCGTCAAAAACGGGCGCGGCGTAGCTGTAAATCGTGACCAGCTTTCCGTCGGCTCTCAAAATGTCCATCTCGTCGTCGTGAATCGTTCTTTTTTCGCTGACGGCGCGCTGCATCGGAAGCTCTTCCGGAGCCATCTCGCGACCGTTTTTCAGATGTTTATACGGCACGTTTTCGGCGTTGGGGGCATTAACGGAAATATTATCGCCCGCACCGATGCCGAGAATTGCGGCGAGCGCCGGATTCGCGCTGATGACGTTGCAGTCGGCGTCGGCGGCAACCGCGATTCCGACCGGCGCAATTTCGAAAATCGTCTGTAATTCCTTGATGCGGATTTTCAGCTCGTGATTGAGATTTTTAATCGCCAGCTCCGATTCCACGCGCGCGGTGATGTCGTAATTGACGCCGACGAGACGCTCGCCGCCCGTCTCCTCTTCGCGAATAATATGCCCTTGCGAAGCGACCCAGCGCACCGCGCCGTCCGAAGCGCGCCGGATGCGAAACTCGTCGTAAAATTCGCTGCCGCCTTCGGCAATCAGCTTTCGAATTTTTTCGAGCGCCGGCTCGCGGTCTTCCGGCAACATAAAGTCAATCCAGTTTTCCGGTTTCGATTGCCGGCTGCCGATTTCCAAGCCGAGCAATTCGTAGATTCCTTCCGACCATTCGACCGCGTCGGTTTTCAAATCCCATTCCCAGATGCCGACGCCCGTGGTTTTCTGCGCCAGCCGCGAGAGCTTTTCGCTGCGTTCCGATTCGCTTTTT
This sequence comes from Pyrinomonadaceae bacterium, assembly GCA_035296345.1. Taxonomy (GTDB): domain Bacteria; phylum Acidobacteriota; class Blastocatellia; order Pyrinomonadales; family Pyrinomonadaceae; genus JALZHR01. The sequence continues at coordinate 2,597 of DATHBC010000544.1, forward strand.
ACGCGCTGAAGCACATTTTGAAAACGCGTCCGCTCGCTGACAATCCAGCTTGTAAAAATACCCGTCGCCAGAAACAAAATTATCTGCGCGATGTCTTCCGGCTTCGACACGGCGAAAGTATTGACCGGCTCCATGATAAAGAAGTTTATCGCCGCAGCGCCGAGCAGCGTCGCCGCCAAGCCCGCCCCCAAGCCGCCGTACAATGCGGAAAAAGCTACCGCCGGGAACAGAGTGATAAACTGCACGCTGTCTCCGAGCACAGGCGCCAAAACCGAACGGAGCGCCACACCGGCTGCCACCGATATAACCGCCGCGCCGTAGCGCGTCAAAAAGCTTTTTCCGATAATCTCCATTCTCGTTTTTTGCCCGTTCCGGCGCGGGCAGCCGATTAAAAAGCAATGGTTACCGTATTGTTATCGCTTAAATGAGAAATCTGCGGGAAGCTGCCGAGCCGAGCCGCGGTCATGATGCGGATTTAAAACATATTTCCCGGTTCGCGCAAATAAGATTTTACCTGAAATCTCTTTCAAATGTCCTGAACTTGACGCAAACGCCGCTCTGAACATTGCTCGCGCGGCAAAAAAGACGCCGCGCGGCTGACCGAATATTCCAATCGAAATTCTCCTCGATGCGGATTTTCAATCCCGGTAAATTTCAATCACCGGCTTGCCTTCGCTGTCGATATAGGCGCGATACATTCCTTCCGAGTTAAAGGAAACGCCGATGTTGCCGAATTTATCAATCGCGATGACGCC
>DATHBC010000545.1:0-2121 GCA_035296345.1 Pyrinomonadaceae bacterium
GCCGGGATACTGAAATTTATCCTGCCGCATCTGAATAGAAGCCTCGCCGCCGATTTCTTCGAGTTCCGGCGGCGGGCATCTTCTTACGGGTAAATCGCACGACGAAAAAGTTAAATTGCGCGACTATAAAGGCAAATCAAACAAGTCAGTTCAAATACTCGATGTCTCTGTCGAGAAAATCGTTCCCGGCGGTTACGGTCTCGCGTTTGCCGAAAATTTAACCGTTTTCGTCGCCTTAGCCGCCGTCGGCGATAAGCTGCGCGTGCGAATTCGTGAAAAAAAAGGAAAAGTCGCCTTTGCCGAAATCGTCGAGATTCTCAAGCCTTCTGAAAATCGTCAAACGCCGCCGTGCCCGTATTTCGGTCGCTGCGGCGGCTGCGATTTTCAGCAGATGAATTACGCGGCGCAGCTCGCGGCAAAAGTCGCGATTTTGCGCGACTCGCTGGAAAGAATCGGCAGAATCGAATACGAAAAGGAAATTCCGATTATCGCCAGCCCGGACGATTTGAATTACCGCCTGCGCGCGCAGTGGCACGTCGATTCGCGGCGGCAAAAGCTGGGTTATTTTCGCCGTCATTCGCACGACGTTATCGACGTCGAAACCTGCCCGATTCTCGCGCCCGCGCTGAAAGAAAAGCTCTCGGAAATTCGCCGAAACGTCAACTGGACGGATTTCTGGGCGGAAAAGCCGGAGATTGAAGCGGCAACAGGCACGACCGCCGCCGGCGATGCAGGCGGCGCGGGCGTTTCCCTTTATTCGAGCGAGATAATCGAGCCGACCGAAGAGATTGTTTTCCGAGCGGCGAGCGGCGAAGAATATTATTTCGACGCGCGCAGCTTTTTTCAGGGCAACCGGTTTTTGATTGATGATTTGATACGCGCGGCGACCGGCGGCGCGGCGGGCGACGCGGCGCTTGATTTATTTTGCGGCGTCGGTTTATTCACGCTGCCTCTGGCGCGAAAGTTCAAACGGGTTTTCGGCGTCGAGGCAAACGAAAAAGCGATTGAGTTCGCCCGAAAAAACGCCGAGCGGGCGCGATTATCCAACATCGAGTTTTCGGCGGAAAACGTCGGCGAGTTTCTGCCGGAACGAGAAAACGATTTGCCGAAAATCGATTTCGTCCTGCTCGACCCGCCGCGCGCCGGAGCGGAAAAGGAAACCCTCTACGCTCTGCTCAAACTCAAGCCCCGCCGGATTTCCTATGTCTCCTGCGACCCTTCGACTCTAGCCAGAGATTTACGCCTTTTGACCGGCGCCGATTACAAAATCGAATCAATCACCGCCGTCGATTTATTTCCGCAAACGCATCACGTCGAAACAATCGTGCGGCTGCATCTAGAGGATGCAAATTAGAAGAAGAGGACAGCAGAACTTTCGGCTTCCACTCGTTTGGTCGGACGAACGCTGCCGACCGGAAAAAGAGCTCGTCCGGCAAGCTTTATAAAATTACGTTGTCGCTGCAAGTTCAAAACCTTTTCAATAAAGTAAATCCGGGCGCGCCGGTCGGGAATTTAAGCTCGCCCCTGTTCGGCAGGTCTCGCGCGAACCGTCGGCGCTTAGGGATTTGAAGATGGAAGTCCGGCTTAGAACCGGAGAATAGAGGCTCAAATTCGTTTCAGTTTTTAGGTATGGAAACTTAGGCGATAAACCAGCGAAACGCTGATTTCTCAGGATTTTGATTTGGATTTTATTTTGATAATCCTATCTCAATCCTGAAAAATCGGCGTTTCGGTTTCCTTGCGCTATCTCACTCCGCTCGCTATCTCACTCTGCGCGTGACAATCCTGAATTCCCAGGTGTATTGATAACCTCGTCGGAACTCGTTGCTTCCGCTTATCGCCGGGATGCCGGGAACGCTGGCGCGGTAGCGGTAATTTCCACCGTCAAGCCGGATGGTTTGCGTGGTGTTCGGGCGGACATTGTACGTGACTCTATTCATTACAAGCGTCAGCCGGCGCGGGGTCGTATTGCGAATGATTACCGCCGGAGCCACGTCGCCGCCGATATATTCCGCCGTGAAAGGCGAATTGCCCCCGTTGACCGCCGGTTCGTGGTCGTCGGACGAGGTGTTGGCGGGCGCGCCGAGCCGGACGGCGCTGCCCGGAATCCAGCCGACGTAT
>DATHBC010000546.1:0-2233 GCA_035296345.1 Pyrinomonadaceae bacterium
TCTGGCATCTTTTCGTGCTCGCCGGCAGCATCTGCCATTTTCTGGCAATTTCGATTTACGTCATTCCCTACGCCGTCAAAACGTAATCTAATACCGGTTTACTTAAAATTTCACCTGAAAGCCTGATTCATAAACTTAAAAATTTCGTCCAGTTCCGCGCGCGAGGCGCGGCTCGCTTTCTCAGCCGTGCCGTAGGCGATTTCCGGTTCGCCCTGCGGCAGTCTCCGGAAAACCGCGTCGGCATATTCGTCGAGCGGAACGCCGAAAGTGTGCAGACCGACGCCGCCTAAATCGGTATCGACGGCGGGCGGCGCGATTTCGATGACCTTAACCGGCGTCTCGGAAAGCTGGTGTCTGAGCGACAGCGTGAACGAGTGCAGCGCGGCTTTGGTCGCGCAGTAAACGGGAACGTTTGCCAGCGGCACGAACGATAATCCGGACGTGACGTTGATAATCGACGGCTGCCGCTGACCGAGCAGGTGCGGAACGAAAAGCCGCGACAGGTGAACCGGCGCGTCGAAATTAATGGCAATTTCGCTGCGCGTCTGCTGCCAGTCTTCGCTCTGCCGCAAATCAACGCGACGCTGGATTCCCGCGTTGTTGACCAGAACGTTCAGGCGCGGAAATTCGGTCGTCGCCCAATCGAATAACCGGACGCGCTCCCGCTCGTCAGCCGCGTCGCAGACGCGCGTGTGAAATTGCGGATGCTTTTCTTTCGCCTCGCGCAATTTGTCTTCGCGCCGCCCGCAGATAATCACTTCGCTGCCCGCCGCCAGAAACCGCTCGGCAAAAGCCAGCCCGATGCCCGACGCGCCGCCCGTGATAAGAATCGTGTTTCCGGATAATTCCATAATAACCGATAGCGGATAACTGATAACCGATAGTGAAAGCAAAACAACTATCAGTTATCAGTTTTCAGTTCTCACCTGTTTAGAGTTTTTAAATCAATCACGAAGCGGTAGCGGACGTCTGCTTTAATCGTCCGTTCGTAGGCTTCTTCGATTTGCCGGATGGAAATGATTTCGACGTCGGAAGTGATGTCGTTCGCGGCGCAGTAGTCGAGCATTTCCTGCGTTTCTTCGATGCCGCCAATCATCGAGCCGGCTATCATACGGTTGTTGGTGATAAGGGAAAAAGCGTGAATCTCCATCGGTTTTTCCGGCGCGCCGACCAGCGCCAGCACGCCTTCCAGCCGCAGCAGGCTGAGATACATATTCAAATCGTGTTGGGCTGAAACCGTGTCGAGTATCAAATCATACTGACCGGCGAGCGCCGCCATATTTTCCGGCTCGCGCGTGACGACGAAATTGTGCGCGCCGAGAGAGCGCGCGTCCTGCTCCTTCGACGGCGACGTGCTGAAAACCGTTACCTCGGCTCCCATCGAAGCGGCGAGCTTGACGCCCATATGTCCCAGACCGCCGAGCCCGACGACGCCGACCTTTTTCCCGGCTCCGGCTTTAAACCGCTTGAGCGGCGAATAAGTCGTGATGCCCGCGCAAAGCAGCGGCGCGACCCTTTCAAGCGGCTGCTCCGGCGAGATGCGCAGCGCGTAAGCTTCGTCGATCACGATTTTGTTTGAATAACCGCCGTATGTCGGTGTTTTCTCGTCCATCTCGGTCGAATTGTAGGTCGCGACCAGATGCGTCGTGCAGAACTGCTCGAAGCCGGACGAGCAGTTGGCGCACGACCGGCACGAATCGACGAAACAGCCGATGCCCGCGATGTCGCCCTCTTTAAATTTCGTGACCTCGCCGCCGATTTGCGCGACGCGCCCGACGATTTCGTGCCCCGGAACCATCGGGTAGATGGAATTTCCCCATTCGTTTCTCGCCTGATGGATGTCGGAATGGCAGATGCCGCAAAATTGAACGTCAATCAAAACGTCGCGCGCGCCGACCTCGCGCCGCTCAAAATCGAAAGGCTCGAAGCCGGATTGCGCCGAAGCGGTCGCGTAACCGCGTGTTTGTATCATTTACCTTGTTCTCCCTTTACATTTATCATTTATCATTTATCATTTATCATTTATTAGCCGTTCGGTAGTAAACATCGAGTGATAAATATATCGACGGTTAAACGGTAAATGATAAATGTATTAACTGTTCAATGATAAATGATAAATGTTAAATGATAAATGTAGGAACGTGCGGTTTTCGCGGCAATAAAATCGAGTATTCCGAACTGCTCCCGGCGGTCGAGATTCAGCAGACGTTCTACCAGCCGCCGCAGATAAAAA
>DATHBC010000547.1:0-5537 GCA_035296345.1 Pyrinomonadaceae bacterium
GAAAGCCTGCCTTAAACGGATTCTTAATTTTTTATACGAAACCGCTAAAAAAGGCGACTTTGGGAAGTCGCCTTTATTTTTCCTAATTGTCCCCGATTCGCTAGGACGGTAAAAAGTTGAGCGTCGAGAACGGGAAATTGTTGATGTTCGGGAAGACGAGCGGAAGGTCTCCCGGCGTCAAGCCGAACCAGCGCGAGAGCGTTGCGGCGTAGGCTTCGACCGGGACGGACGGGATAAAACGTCCGCGCGTGTCGGCGTCGTCCGGACCGCTGTTGACGAGCGTCGGGAAAATCGAGCCGTTCGCCGTCGGTTTGCCGTAAAAATCGCCGCCCAGAACCGAGCCGCCCAGAACCAGATGATGCCCGCCCCAGGCGTGGTCGGTGCCGACGCCCGAACCGGAGCCAGCCGGGTTAAACGTGCGGTTGAAATCGGACATCGTAAAGGTCGTCACGTCGTTGGCGATGCCCTGGGCAACCGTTTCGTCGTAAAACGCCTTCATCGCCTGGCTGACTTGCGTCAGCAGGTTGCCCTGCCCGTTTAATTGACTGCTGTGCGTATCAAAGCCGCCGAGATTGACGAAGAAAATCTGCCGGCTCATGCTGAGCTGCGTGCGGAATTTCATAATTTTCGCCACCTGCGCCAACTGGTTGCCGAGCGTGGTGTTCGGAAACGTCACGGTCAGCGTCGGATTCTGGCTGAGCTGCTGGCTGACGTTGACGGCTTGCTGCGTCAAAACGCTGGTCGCCTGAATCATCGAATAATTCAAGTCCTGCCCGCGGATATTGTTCATTGCCGTCAGCCTGGTTCCCGCATTGGGGTCGGTGGCGGCAAATCCGTTCAGGGTCAAAACCTGATTGAGCGGCGTCGGCGCGGGCGAAACAATCAGCGGCGAGCTGTTGTTGCCGATGTTGAAAACCGTCGCGCCGGCAATCGACGTAATCATCGGAACCGCCGCGCCCGGGTTCAGCCCGGCTGTGCGGTCGGCAACGCGACCGCCCCAGCCGGTCGTCGAACGATAGCTGGAAATCGCCGTGCGAAACTGCTCGACCTGGTCCGAGTGCGAGAAAAGCTGCATCGGACGCGGCGCGCCGTTTTGATACTGCGTTCTGGTTATCGGCTGGACGAGCGTTCCGACATTAGTTACGACGGCGAGCTTTCCCTGCCCCCAGAGCGCGTGCAAATCGGTCATCGACGGGTGCAGACCGAATTCCAGCCCGCCCATCGACGGCGGCGCAATCGACAGCAGGTTAGCCTGCGGAATCGCCAAACCCTGCGCCTGCCGCGCGGCGGCGTATTGACTGTAGCCTTCGGTATGTTTCGGAACGATCATGTTGTTGCTGTCGTTGCCGCCCGACAGGAAAACGCAGACCAGAGCTTTATATCCTTCGGTCGGTTCCAGCTCATCGCCTCTGCTCTCCTGCGCCAGCGCGCTGACCATCCCGAAATGCCGCATCTGCGTGGCAATTGCCGCCATACTCAAAGCGCGACAAGATGTTTTTAAGAATTCCCTTCTACTTTTCATAATTCTCCTCATTCGTCCTTTGCCCTTTGTCCTTTGCTTATTGAAACGTCGACTGACATTCGGACTTCGGACTAATAACTATCTCTGCACTTGATATTGCGGCGAAGTCGCCACTAAATAGACGGCGGTGCGGGCGCGCTTCAGGGGGTCGCCTGTCGCTACGGCTTGCACTGCGGTCAGAATATTGCTGCGCACCTGCGGCGACATCGCGCCGTTCATCATTTCGCGGTTGAGCGTATCGACCAGCGTCGTGCCGGTCGTGTCCGAAGCCGCTATCGCTTGCAGCCGCGCCAGGTCAATCCGCGTTCCGCAGGTAATGCCCTGCGCGGCATTAACCGCGATGCCCGTCGCGCCGCCCGTGCCGGGACCAATCATCTGATGAATGAAATTCGGGCGTTTCAAAGCCGTTCCGGTCGAGAAAATGCCGAATTCCGGTCCCGCCAGCGGCGTGTTCGGGATAACATAATCCATCGGATAATAATTGAACACGCTCGGCGGATTCCAGACATCCTGGTCGAGCGGCACCGTGATGCCGTTGATAACGCCGTCGCTCTGTCCGGCGCAGGCAGTCGCCGTGCTGACGGCAACGGGATTGAACGGGCGCAGGAAATTCGTAGCATACAGGACGGGCTCGCGCAGTTTTCCGTAATCCGGGTCGGTCTTGATATTGCCGCGCGCTTCCGGGTCGAGCAGGATGGCGCGGATAACCGCTCTCATATCGCCGCGAATACCGCTTCCGTTATTGTTGAAAACGGCTGCCACGCGACCGACATAGGCGGGCGTCGGGTTGCTGGTCACCAGTTGCTGAATCAGAAGCTTGCCGACGAACGGACCGACGTTCGGATGATAAAAGATATTGTCGAGCGCCTGCTTCATATCGACGTCGGGAGACTGCCCGGCGGGAATAATCGGAGATGCGCCCGGATAATTCAGAACCTGTTTCGAGCTCGGGTCGTGATTATTCGGATTGGTGATAATCATCGGGTCGACATAATTCGGACCGACGAGCGTTCTGTTCGGGCATTGCCCGTTGCTCAGCTCGCAAAACGTCCAGCCGGTGAACACTTTCGTGAAACCGTTGACGATAGCCTGGTCATAAGATGGAATCGGCGCGCCGTTTCCGTCGGTTCTGACCGTGCCGTCCTGATTGAGCATGTACAAGCCGATGGAGAAAAGCTGCAAAATCTCGCGCGCGTAGTTTTCGTTCGGACTCTGGCGCGTGCTGATTGCCATGTCCAGATAATTGCCCATCGCCGGATTCAAAGTCATCTCTTCCATCAGGTTGCGATAGTTGCCGAAAGCGTGACGGTCGAGAATCTGTACATAAGGCAGCATGCGCGACGGCTGGACGGTTTCGCGTCCACCGACGACCCAGATTTGACTCAGCGCCCACGAGACGCGGCGTCTGAGCTGCTGGTCTTCGCCGTAAAGCGTTTCCCTGTAAAACCAGTTTTGCAGCGGAAACATCGTGTAGCCGTTGCGGAAACAGGCGGTTCCCGCGCCGCAGTTGGCGGGCGGATTCGTCGGCTGCGGCGGCAAGTCCGGGTACGGGAACGTCGAATAACGGATAGCTCCCAAAGCGGTGCGTTTTTCCTCCATCTGCTCGACAATCCACGGCGACAGACCGATGCGTCTTACTCTGGATTCGAGCGAGGTATTCGGACCGAAAGCCGCCTGCTGCATAAAGCGCACGCGGTCGCCCGCCCACGGCAAGCCGACGGCGAGCGATTCGGGCGCGTCTTCGACGGGCGGCGTGTCGGGCATCGGCGTCGGCACAGCGCCTTCGTCGTCCTGTATTCTGCCGCCTTCGTGCCCGATGGCAAGCCTGACGCGGTTGCTCGACATTCCGCGCCACGTCACGCGCAGAAGAACGTCGCCGACGGCTTCGAGCCGACCGTCTAAGCGGAAGGTCAAAGCGTAAACCCACTTGCGCTCAGCCGTCTGTTCAAACGAGACGATTTCCAGCGGATAGCGAAAATACCGCGCGTCCTGGACATCGGCGCGAAAGGCGGTTTTGCCTTCGTCGTCCAATAAACCTCGAAGATTTGTAACAAATACCGTAATCCGCGTTTTCGTGCCCGGTTGAAAAACGCCGGAGGTTGAAGCGTCCAGCCCGCCGCCGCGCCGCATCGGCTGCGCCGTCAAAGCGCGCGTCGAATTCGGCTGGCTGATTAAAATCGGCGCGTCTTCATACAGCGTCTGCGCCGAAGCCGCCGCGTGCAGACCCGAAATAAAGCATAAGAAAACGCCGAGCGACACCAAAAACGCGCGCCAGCGGCGACCGACAAAATAAAGTCGTGACATCGAATTTTCCTCCGGGGCTCGCTCCCTAGAACGGGCGAGCCGAATCAGAAACTCTTGATAAGTCTTAATACAGAATGGCGAATGGGCAACAAGAATAAAGAGTTTTATACCTCTTTTCAGACAAAAAAGCAAGGTTTTTTATAAAAAAAGCAAGGTTTTAAAAAAAAGGTAGTGGGTCATTTTCAATGCTGAACCAATAAAGATAAAAACCTTGTCTTTGTATTATTAAGGAGAGAATCGTTAATTCTCGCCGTATATCGAATTTTTAAAGTCTAGTAGTGAGTTAATCACTCTGAATCGTGTTTGTCTGTGCGCTAACACGCATAGCTAAAATCTTAATTCGTGTTCGACGTTGAAAATGACCCACTACCAAAAAAAAGCAGGATTTATTAAAAAAATGTTGACAAATTTTGCCCGCGGCTCATACTCTTGATTAAATCGCAGTCTGTGTCCCCCGTAAATTCCCATTTATCAAAGAGGTCAAGGGTAATGCTAAATTTGTTTTCCATCTTCCGTCACCGCGCCGTTAAACTTTCCGTTTTCAGTTTTATATTTCTTTCCGCGTCGATTGCTTTTTTTACTTTTCGTCCCACCGGGCACGCGCAGGAACAGCAGCAGCAGCAGCAGGAGCAACAGGAAACCAATCTTTCGGTGATTGGGTTTTCCGAAAACTTCGATAACGTAACCGCGCCCGCGCTGCCGCAGAACTGGGCGGCGGCTGTCACCGGAACCGGCGCGGCGTTATTCGCCACCAGCACCTTGACGCCGAACAGCCCGCCGAACTGCGTCTTTACTAATGACCCCGCGACCGTTTCGACTTCGTCAATCGTTTCGCCCGTTATCAGGGTCGGCGGCAATTCGCCGAAAGTGATTTTCAGACACTTTTACAATTCCGAAAACGGTTTTGACGGCGGCGTTTTGGAAATCAGCATTAACGGCGGCGCGTTTCAGGACATTATTACGGCGGGCGGCTCTTTCGTCTCCGGCGCTTACACGCGCACTCTGAGCACCTGCTGTTCAAATCCGCTTCCCGGTCGGATGGCTTGGTCGGGAACGAGCACGAATTACGTCACGACCGAAGTCAATCTGCCGCCCGCTTCATACCGGCAGCAGGTTCAATTCAGATGGCGGCACGGCTCGGACGACACCATCGGCGGCGTCGGATGGCGAATCGACAACGTTCAGGTGACGAACGCCGTTTCGGGCGAAAACGGCAACGCAATCGCTTTTTCGGACGCCGGCACGGCTTCGCCGTATCCGAGCGAGATTCAAATTTCGGATTTGCCCGGCAGAGTAATCAGAGCCAGCGTCAACATCACGAATTTTACGCACACCGCGCCGGACGACGTCGATTTGATGCTCGTCTCGCCGACCGGTCGCAGCATCGTTTTGATGTCCGACGTCGGCGGCAATAACGGGGTGACGAATCTGAATTTATCTTTTGATGACTTCGCCGAGGCTGCGCTGCCGGACAGCGCGGCGCTCGTTTCCGGAAATTACAAACCGACTAATTTCGGCGACGGCGACTCATTTCCGTCGCCTGCGCCGGGCGGCGCGCCGACCGGTCCAAAACTGAGCGCGTTTTTCAACGACCAGCCCAACGGCTCGTGGAAATTATTTGCCGTGGATGATACGGGCGCGAACACGGGCAGTATTTCCGGCGGCTGGAGCATCGTTCTCGACACTTCGACCAGTGCCATCGCCATTCCCG
>DATHBC010000548.1:0-4792 GCA_035296345.1 Pyrinomonadaceae bacterium
CACTGTCATAGACGAACTTTCAACTTCAATTCCGCCGGCGAACGAGTCGCGGCTAAAATCGCTTACTTAGGATGCTGTCAAAAAAAAATTTGTTGGCTGAACCTTTTGGAGGTTCATGGCAGGTGTTTATGATTCAATTTAGACTTGTTTTTTGAGCCGCGCCGAGCGTGCGTGCTCTTAAGACATATTAATTGCATAAAAACGAAAATACTGCAAGGAAAAAATTTAAAGTGAAAAAGTGAAAAAGCGGAAAAGTGAAAAGGCAATTGAGCAAATCTTAACTTACTTTTTCACCTTTTCACTTTTTCACTTTTTCACTTTAGTCGTAATATTCGCGTCCGAGATGCGTAATCAGTTCTTCGCCCTGAAGATGGCGCAGAGTGTTTTTCAGCTTTTTTAATTGAATAAAAATGTCGTGTTCCGGGTAAAGCCCGGCGGCGGTCTGCGGCGCTTTGAAATAGAAAGAAAGCCATTCCTGAATGCCGCCTTTCATCCGCGCGCGCTGCGCCAAATCCAGAAACAAAGCCAAATCCAGCACGAGCGGCGCGGCGAGAATGGAATCGCGGCACAGAAAATTGACTTTTATCTGCATCGGATAATTGAGCCAGCCGAAAATGTCTATATTGTCCCAGCCTTCCTTGTTGTCGCCGCGCGGCGGGTAATAATTGATGCGGACGACGTGCGAGAAATCTTTGTATAAATCCGGATAAACCTCCGGCTGCAAAATATGCTCTAAAACAGATAATTTGCTTTCTTCTTTCGTCTTGAAGCTTTCCGGGTCGTCCAGCACCTCGCCGTCGCGGTTTCCTAAAATATTCGTCGAATACCAGCCGGCTAAACCGAGCATTCTTGCTTTCAGACCGGGCGCGAGAATCGTTTTCATAAACGTCTGCCCGGTTTTAAAATCCTTGCCGCAAATCGGCACGCCCCGCTGCTCGGCGAGCTTCGTCAAAGCCGGAATGTCGACCGTCAGATTCGGCGCGCCGTTCGCGAAAGGAACGCCGGATTTCAAAGCCGCGTAAGCGTAAACCATCGAAGGCGCAATCGCCGGGTCGTCGTCATACAAGCCTTTTTCAAAAGCTTCGATTGTTTCGTGAACCGCCGAAGGCTCAAGAAAAACCTCGGTCGAAGCCGCCCAGACTATCACCAGTCGCTCGCAGCCTTTTTCCTGTTTAAAACGCGCGATGTCTTCGATAAGCCGTTCGGCAAGCTCCATTTTATTCTTGCCTTCCTTGACGTTCGTCCCGTTCAGCCGCTTGACGTAATTTTGCGAAAAAACCGCCTGCATCGGCTTTAAAGATTCGAGCTGCTCGCGCAAATCCTCAATCTGCGATTTCTCCAAAACTCCGGCGTGCAGCGCGGCTTCGTAAGCCGAATCGGAAAAAATGTCCCACGCGCCGAAAACGATGTCGTCTAAATGGGCGAGCGGCACGAAATCCTTAATCTGCGGCGCGCGATTCTCGGTGCGTTTTCCCAGACGAATCGTGCCCATCTGCGTCAGGCTGCCGATAGGTTTCGCCTTGCCTTTGCGAATCGCCTCGACGCCCGCGACAAATGTCGTGCTGACCGCGCCGAGACCGACGAGCAGAATTCCGAGTTTACCGTTTGCCGGCGCAATTTCCGCGCCTTTGTTTGTCATTAATTGTTCTCCAAGAAGTAAAAGGAAAATGATAACTTTACGAAAATGTTAAGGCAACCGGGAAAACGGAATAGCCGCAAAAATTCACAAGAGATGCAAAAGAAAAACACAATTAATCTTTGCGGCTTTTGCGAGTTTTTGCGGCTATTCCCGGCTCTGGTAAATCCGGTAATCAATTTCCTGAAAAATATTGTCGCGCCCTTCGATTTCCGTCAAAAGCTCCTCGTTGATTTCGCCTTTTTCGATTTGCGTCGCGAGCAGATTAAAGCGGTGAATGTGCGAGCGGAAGCGGCGCGAGGCATATTCGACGGTCGTGCCCTGATAAATCTGGAAAGCCCAGTCGCTCGACTGCGCGAGCAGTAATTCGCGCGCGAGTTGATTCAGGGCGCGAAGCAACAGACCGTCCGCAGTATCGAAACGATTCGCCAGCTCAATCATTTTCGCTTCGGCGTCGTGCTGGTACGGGTACATCCATGAAGTGCCTTCGTTGAGCCAGACTTTGTAATAGCCGCGCTCGCCCCAGCTTGAGGCGGAAGGCTGCTGCGTCTGAATAGGCAAGCCCGAATCCAGATAATCGCCCGGCGAGATTGCCTGAATCTCCGTCTGGTCGTAATGCAGTTTTCTAAAAAAGAAATCCAGAAATTGCGGACCTTCGAACCACCAGTGCCCGTAAAGCTCGGCGTCGTAGGGCGAGACGACCAGAGGCGGGTGACCTTCGTAAATTTCGCGCAGCTCGCGAGCCTGCCGGATGCGGCGCGCAAGAAAATCGGCGGCGTGCTGCGCGGCTTTTTCGCTCGCCCAGGCGCGGACGTAAGGCTCTTTGCGTTCGGTTTTGCCCGTGATGCGATAATATTTTAAGCCCAGATTCCGGCGGTTTCCGTCCGCGTGAAGAAACGGTTTGATATATTCGTAGTCCAAATCCCAGCCGACGTCGCGGTAAAATTCGCGGTAAACCGCATTGCCCGGATAGCCGACCTCGGCGCTCCAGACCTGCTGCGAAGTTTCGACGTCGCGCGCGAAAGTCGCGACGCCGTTCGGGCATTTGACGGGCGCGTGAACGCCGTAGCGCGGGCGCGGATTGCCGTACAGAATCGCGTGCGTGTCGGAGATGAAATATTCGATTCCGGCTTCTTTCAGCAAATCCTCGATGCCTTCTTCATAAGCGCATTCGGGCAGCCAGATGCCGCGCGGCTGGCGACCGAAATGTTTCCGGTAATTTTCGACTGCGACCTGAATCTGCGCGCGTCTCGCCTCGCGGCGCGACATCAGCGGCAGAAAACCGTGCGTCGCGCCGCAGGTGATGATTTCCAGCACGCCTTCTTCCTGCAGCCGGCGAAAAGCGTTGATGAGATTTCGCTGGTATTTATTGTTCCATAAATCGAGCGACGCCGTTAAATTCTCGACATACATCCGCGCCGCGTCCAGAAATTCGGGCGCTTCGCTGCGCGTGCGCTCGACTTCCCTGTTCGCCAGTTCGATTAAATTTTCCAGATGCCGCGTGTATCTTTCTTCCAGCAGTTTATCGGCGAGCATTTCGCACAGCGGCGGCGAAACGTTCATCGCCAGCCGCGGCGACGCGCCCGCTTCGTGCAGATTCTGAAAGATGAAAACCAGCGGCAGGTAAACTTCCGTAATCGCTTCGTAAAACCAGTCTTCTTCCAGAAATTCGGGATATTCCGGATGCCGCACAAACGGCAGATGCGCGTGTAAAATCAGGCTGAAGTATCCAACAGGCATAATTAAAGTTAGCAGATAGTTGCGGATAGTTACAGAGTTGCGGAAAGTTTGAAAACGCTGCCGAAGACCTGTAACTATCTGCAACTATCTGCAACTATCCGTAACTTTCTGCAACTTTAGAAGAACTGACGGGCGAAAATTTCGGGAATCTCTTCGTCAGAGAGCGCGGAGATTTGTGGAAATTTACGAGGCTGGCTCCGAAAGTTTTGTAGGAAACCTCGCCCGCTTCTTCCGCGGTTTCTTCAACGGTCGCTTCGAAATCGAAATTTTCCTGCAAGGCGGACAAAACTTTTTCGGCGGAAAGCCGCTCGGCGTTTTCCCGCATCAGCTTTTCCATTTGCGAGAAAAGATTCGGGCTGATTTGACCGCGCAAATCGGCGAGCGTCGTGCCCGCCGCGAGCGCGAATAAAACGTGGCGCAATTCATTTGCCTGCGCGCCGAGTTTGCGTTTGCCGATTAATCGGAGAAGCGTTTCTTCGGTTGCCGCGTCCGCTTCGTCCGCTTCGTCGCCGGCGAGCGCCATCTCAAAAGCGTCCTGTTTGTAGCCCGAAGCGTCCAGAACTTCGGCAAATTCCTGCGCGCCGACGGCAAACTGCGGCGACAAATCGAGATACGGCGAAGGCGCGCTGCGCGGCGTTTCGACCGTGTTGGAAAACAGCAAACGGACAAACGGGCGGTCGGCGGACAAAAATCCGATTTCGGCGCGATACGTCGAATCCGATTCGACGTCGAACCACCACGAGCCGGCAACCGGCACGCTATAAAAATTCTCCGTTTGGCTCGTTAAATTAATCAGCTTGACGACAAACGTAAAATCCCGGCTGCGGCTGCTGCCGAACAATTTCTGCAACGCCTGAAACGGGTTGTTTTTCAGCGACCAGTAGAAGAAAATCCGGTTCGGCGACTGCATCTGCAAACGCGCGCGATTTTCGCTCGGCAGCGCGGGCAGCTTCGGCTCGGCAAGCTCTTTGAAGACTCCGGACGTTTCTTCGGCTTTCGTTTCTTCTTCTTCTTCTTCGCCGGCAGCGGCAAACCTCAATTCGTTTTCCGGCAGCGTTCTCGCCTCGCCCTTCAGCATCTCCGCCGAGGAAACCAGGTTCAGTTTAAAATCGGTCAGCGAAAATTCCAGCCTTTCCGTTTCCCGCTCTTCCGCGGCAGGATTTTCGATATTTTTTTCGTTCATAAATTTTTATAAATGCGCTTCGGCGTCAATAGCGCCGAAATCGTTAACAAGTTAAAAGATTAGATTATGCTGGCTGTAAGAGTCGCGAGTCAAGAGTCGAGAGTCGCGAGGCAAATGAAAAGCCGGGAGAAAATCGCTTTTCTCTCGACTCCCGGCTCGCGGCTCGCGACTAATTCTAGCGGGTGATTTTTTTAAGCTTGACCTCGATTCTGTAACCGTCCGTGTTAATCTGC
>DATHBC010000549.1:0-2289 GCA_035296345.1 Pyrinomonadaceae bacterium
CTCGGTCGCTTCGGTCGGCGTCAGCGTCGGCTTACCGATTTTCTGCGCCGAAGCGGTCGCGACCGCAAACGCCAGACAAAATAATATTGTCAAATAAATATTTTTTCTCATCAAATCCTCGAAATTTATTTTTTTAGAAAAGCTGCCGGGCTTGAACTACGAATTACAAATTACGAATTGATTAAACCGAGTCGTCTGAATTTATTCAACCATTCGTAATTCGTAATTTGTAATTCGTAATTGATTAAATGCCTGTGTGTTTGATGCGGGAACCGGAAAAAAGTTATCGTAAAATTATTCGCGGTCGGCATCGGCGGCGGAAAGCCGGGAGATTTCGGCTTTCGTCCAGTCGCAGACGAGGCGGATTTCCTCGTCCGACATCCGGGCGTCCCGGTGAATCCAGAGATACGACACGAGCGGCATTTCGCGCGTCTCGACCTGCTCGCAGATTTCTTCCAGCTTCCGTTTTTTGCGGCGGTCTTCGAGCTTTGCCCATTCCGATAAATTCAATTCCGCGCGCCCTTCGCGAATGTGCCAGTCCTGAAACCAGCCGGAAGGCTGAATGTTTGTGTACCACGGATAAACCGTATCGTGCGAATGACAATCCGCGCACGAGCGCGTCAGAATCCGCCTGACGTTTTCGGGAACCTCGGTCGTCGCTTCCAGCGTCAGTTCCACCGCAACCGGCGGATTCGTCATGTCCGGGCGAATAAACTGAAGCGCCGCGAAACCGGCGAACAGCGCGATGACGATAATTTTTATAGCGCGTTTCATTTTATTTCAAAGCCGGAAATATTTTCCGCCGAATTATATTGTCGCGTTTCCGGTCAGAAAAAATACAGTCGAGCCGGTAAAAATTCACGGCGTCGACAGTCGAGCCGCGAACGGCGGCTGATAAATTTGTATTTGTTTTTTATTCATATATATTAACCTTACGCGGAATGGAAAATTTTTCTTTGTTTCCAGATAAACATTTTACGCCGGAAGCGTCGAGTTTGCTCGGCGCGCGCGGCGAACGGCTGGCGCGCGCGTTTCTTTTAAAACAAAACTACCGCGTCGCCTGCGCAAACTTTAAAGCTCCGGTCGGTCGCAACCGGCGCGGCGCGCTGGTCACGGGCGAGATTGATTTAATCGCGTACGACGAAAGTTTTCTGTGCTTTATCGAAGTCAAAACCCGCTCGTCCGGCGAATTCGCCGCGCCCCTGGCGGCGGTCGATTTGCGAAAGCAGCGGCAGATTATTCGCGCCGCGCGCATGTACCGGCGGATTTTCCATTTACAATCGGCGAAAATTCGTTATGATGTCGTCAGCATCATTTTAAGAAAAGACGCGGGCGAAAAGCCGGAAATCGAGCTGTTTAAAAATTATTTCGGCGAGCGCAAATTCGAAAAAAAATCCTGGCTGGAAGACTGAGCTTGAGTTTCGAGTTTTGAGTTCATCGATTAGCAATTCGTTCAAAACTCAGAATTCAGAGTTTAATAAAGGCGGAACATTCTTTTTTCGGTCGCCGTAAGGTTTACTTGCCGCACTAATTACTAATCCATAAATTTCTTTTGAGGTGTAAAAAAATGCTAAAAAGTCTCTTGATTGCTTTCACTATCGCTGCGGTTTTTTTAACTTTCGCCGCGGCGAGCAGCTTCGCTCAGCAGAGCAAAGATTCGCTGCCGCCGCTCATCGACCGCGAAATCTTTTTCGGGAACCCGGAAATCGCGGGCGCGCAAATCTCGCCCGACGGCAGATTTATCTCCTTTATGAAACCCCATAAAAACGTGCGCAACATTTGGGTCAAAGGCTTGGACGAGCCGTTTGAAAAAGCGCGCGTCGTCACGGCGGAAGCCAAACGCCCGATTCAGAATTATTTCTGGAGCCAGGACGGAAAATATATTCTGTTCGTCAAGGACAACGACGGCGACGAGAATTTTAACGTCTACGCCGTCAGCCCGGCGGAAGCGGTGGCGGCGGGCGCGGACGTTCCGGCGGCGCGCAACCTGACCGACGCCAAAAAAGCGCGCGCCTTTATCTACAATGTTCCCGACAGCGACCCGGACGCCATCTACGTCGGCTTGAACGACCGCGACCCGGCGTGGCACGACCTTTATAAAGTCAAAATCTCGACCGGCGAGCGCACGCTGATTATGAAAAACACCGACCGCCTGACCGGCTTTGTCTTTGACAACAAAGACCAGCTGCGGCTGGCGGCGCGCGCGACGCCGAAAGGCGACACCGAAATCTTAGCCATCGGCGCGGACGGAAAATTTACGAGCGTTTATACGTGCAATGTGTTTGAAGC
>DATHBC010000550.1:0-2205 GCA_035296345.1 Pyrinomonadaceae bacterium
CTTAAAACCGGCGACGCGCCACGTTTGAAAGCCTTTTTCGCCAGGAAAGCCGCAAAATAATCTTTCGCGCTCGCCCGCGATTTCGATTTCGCCCGCTTGCAGGGAAAAGCTTTTTCCCGTCGAGCCGAAAACCAGAAGCCATTCCTCGCGCCCGCGCAGAAAGTTTGCCAGTTCGGGTTTGGCTCGTTCGGGATTCATTATCGTTTCTGCTGCTCTTGACGGTTCATCGTTTTAATAATTTCTTCCGACCAGATTTTGTAACCCGCTTCGGAAGGATGAATGCCGTCGGCGAAAAAATCCGGCGGGACGGCGTCGGGCTGCTCGTAATAGTAAACGTCCGTAAACTCGCGGACAAACTGCTTGATGTTGGCGTTGTGCAGGCGCGAGAGCCGCCAGAGAATAAATTTTATCGGTTCGGGCAAAACGGGCGAGAGCTTAATCGCCGCGACGTTGGTGATAAAAATCACGGATTCGGGATATTTTTCGCGCAGCTTGCGCAGAATTTTCAGCATATTGCGACGCCATTTCAGCGGGCTGCTCAGCTTGAGAACGTCGTTGCCGCCCAAGCCGACGATAATGTAATCGAATTTTTCGCCCGCCGGAATCTGCGGCAAAAGCTCTTTTAAAGCGCGTTTCGCCGTCACGCCGTTTTTGCCGATAACATGCCAGCGCACGGGCTTGCCGGTTTTTTCGCTCAAAACTCTGGCGAATTGCCCGGCGAGCGCCGTTTCGTGCGTTTTTGCGCCTAATCCGGCGACGGTCGATTCGCCGATAGCCAGCAGATTGACCGGCTCGGCGGTTTCGCCCGCATCGCCGAATGCGCCGGTTTTTCCGCCCGCCGCGTCCGGCAGCAAGCCGACTTTGCGGCGCACGTATCGTCCCTGCAAATACAAAAACGGGGCGAAAGGCAGCAACGCTGCCGCGCCCGCCAGATAAATTGTCTGCATCAACCAGAGGTTCATTGCCTGCCGCTTCCTCAATCAGTATGATAAAATTTTACTTTTACAGATGTTTTCGTCAAACCCGGCAAAATTGTTTCACTTGGTTTTCTGTTTTTCGATTTGCTTTTCCGCCTCGTGCGGATTCTGGAGCGGCGCGGGAAACGAAAACTCGAACGCCGACCGGACGCCTTTCAACGCGCAGGAGATTCCGAGCGAAATTCCCTTTTCGACCCGCGAACCGGAAGTTTTTCAGTGTGAAATCATCGTTTCCAGTTTTATTAACGGCGAAAAATTCGAGCGCAAAACCTTTGTCGCGCGCAGCGGCGGGCGCAGGCTTCTGGTTTTTGCCGCCGGAGAAGCCGGGGAAGTTTCGCTTTTACGGATTGACGACGCGCGCAGTTTCTCGATTTCCCGGGAAAAGAAAATTTACACGGAAAGCGCCGCGATTAACCGAGCCGCGCCCGCCGCTTCCGGCAGCGGCGCGGGCGAAAATTTCGACGATTTTTTGATTGCCGCGCGGCTCGGCGCAAAAGCTCCCGCCGCGTTTGAAAGGCTCGGCGCGGAAAATGGTCTGAGCAAATTTCTGGTGCGTCTGAACAATTCTGAGGCGAGCGAGATTCTGATTTACGTCGACGAAAATTTTAAAATCCCGGTCAGACAGGAATTTTACAGCCGCGCGGCGGGCGGCGAGAAAACTCTGCTTTACGCGGTCGAATTGAAAAACTTTCAATTACAGACGGACGATAAATTTTTCGAGCCGCCGTCGAAAGATTTTCGCAGAGTTTCCGGCGAGGAATTTGATAAAATCGTCCGGCAATGAAAGAGTGAGCGGTGAGCGGTAAGCAGTGAGCAGTTTGGAATTTGTGAATTCAACGCCGAATTTCAAAAAACAACTGCTCACTGCTTACCGCTCACCGCTCACTAAAAATTATGAGTGAAATCGAAACGTCTCTACTGGAAAAGGCGCGGGCGGTTTTCAGCGAGGTTCCGTATATTAAGCTGCTCGGGATGGAGCTGCTCGATTTGCGCGACGGCGAAGCCGTGTTAAGGCTGAAAATGCGCGACGAATTGCGCCAGCCGCACGGGCTTTTGCACGGCGGCGCGACCGCGTCCCTGATTGACACGGCGACGGCGTTTGCCGTCATCACCAGATTGGCGTCCGGCGAAAAGGCTTCGACCGTCGATTTGACGGTTCATTACCTGCGCCCGGTGATTGACGAAACCATCACCTGCACGGCGCGCGTGGTCAAAGCCGGCAGACGAC
>DATHBC010000551.1:0-2612 GCA_035296345.1 Pyrinomonadaceae bacterium
TTAACCCGGACGGCGCGGAGCTTTTCCAGCGGCGGAACCTGCAAAATATCGACATCAACCGCGACGCCCGCGCGCTGCAAACGCCCGAAGGCAGGCTTTTGAAAAAGCTGCGCGACCAGTGGCAGCCGCACATCGGTTTTAACCTGCACAATCAAAACTCCCTGACCGCCGCCGGAAATACGAACCGCCAAGCCGTGATTTCGCTGCTCGCCGTCAGCGGCGACCCGCAAGGGAAATCCGACGAAAAACACCAGCGCAGCCGCCGCATCAGCGCCGTGATGGTCGAGGCTCTGAATCATTTCATAAAGGGCGGCATCGGGCGCTACGACGACGCTTATAACCCGCGCGCCTTCGGCGATAATTTCTCCGCCTGGGGAACGCCCGCGATTTTGATTGAAACCGGCGCAATGCACGGCAAAGACGAGATGTTTCTGGTCAAAGTGAATTTTGTCGCCTATCTCGCCGCGCTGCGCTCAATCGCCACGGGAAGCGAGACGAAAGCCGAAATGAGTCTTTACGATACCTTGCCTTTCAACGACGTCGGCAATCTTTACAACGTCCTTTTTCGCAAAGCCACCATTGTCGTTCTGCCCCAGATAGGCGAAGCTTTTATGTCCGACGCGGGGCTTGCCTTCGACCGTCGCCGCGCAGGCGAAGAAACGACTTTGACCGTGCGCGAAACAGGCGATATGTCCATAGGCTCTTACGGCTTGGAAGAATACAGTGCTGAAAATTTCTATCTCGTACCCAAAGGCGGCGCGTGGCGCGCAGGCATTCCGGCGGAGTTTCTTTTCTATAAAAAATCGCGGCAGATTGACTGGAAAGCCGCAGATTTGGAAACGCGCTTTCCGCCCGACGCCGTTTACAAAAACGGCAAATGGCTGAAAGGCGAAAAGGTCGTGCCTCGGATAAATTAGTTTTTTCAACACAAAGAAACGAAGAACACAAAGGGAAATTCAGACAGGATAGACAGGATTTACAGGATAATTTAAAACTAAAATGTCGAGTTTTCTTTTTTATCCTGCCTATCAAGCCGCGAAGCCTACTTTGAATCTGCGTTAATCCGTGTATATCTGTGGTTAAATTCTCTCTATGTCCTCTGCGCCCTCTGTGGCTAAATCTTGCTTTGTGTTCTTCGTGTCTTTGTGTTGAAATTTCTTTATAAACTAACTCAAATATGTTGAGCCTTCTCAAAATCAAAAACATCGCCCTGATTGACGAGCTTCAGCTCGAATTTGCCGGCGGCTTGAATCTGCTGACGGGCGAGACGGGTTCGGGAAAATCCATCATCGTCGACAGCTTGGGCGCGCTGACGGGCGAGCGCGTGTCGTCGGATTTGATAAAGGAAGGCACGCAGAACGCGCAGATTGAAGGGCTTTTTCAGATTGCCGCGAGCGACGAATTGAGTAAAATTTTCGACGAAAGCGGCGTCGAATTCGAGGCGGGAAACGAAGTCGAGCTAATCGTGCGCCGCGAGCTTTCGGCGACGGGGAAAAACCGGATTTTCGTTAATAACCAGCTCGTCACGCAGAGTTTTCTGAAACGAGTCGGCGCGTTTTTAGTGGACATCCACGGGCAGGGCGAGCAGGCGACGCTTTTTAATCCGGCGACTCACCTGGAAATGCTCGACGAATATGCCGGATTGGAAAACCCGCGCGCGCAGGTCGCCGGAAAATACGGCGAGCTTGCCGCGATTCAGAGAGAACTCAGAAGCCTGCGCGAGGACGAAGCGCAGAAGCTTCAGCTTTTGGACATCTTGCGTTTTCAGGTCGAGGAAATCGGCAAAGCCAATCTGAAAGCGGGCGAGGACGACGCGCTCGAAGAGGAAAAACGCCGCCTGAACAACGTCGAGAAGCTTTCGACCTTAAGCGACGAAAGCTACTCGCTGCTTTACGAAAACGAGGAAGCGACCGTCACGACGCTGGAAAAAGCGATTCGCCGCGTCACGGAGCTTGCCGAATACGAATCGAGCTTCGGCGCGTATATGGAAGGCTTGCAGACGGCGCAGGCGGTGCTGGAAGATTTGGCGATGTCGGTCAGGGATTTTCGCAATCGTCTGGAATTTTCGCCCGAAAGACTGGAGGAAATCGAAAATCGTCTCGCCGAAATTTCGCGTCTGAAACGCAAATACGGCGGCAGCATCGAAAGCGTCCTGAATCATTTTTCGGAATCCGAAGCGCGTCTTTCAAACATCGAAACCGCCGAATTGCGCGAGGAAGAATTGCGGAAAAAACTGAAAAAATCGCGCGAGGAATATCTGCGAATCGCCCGCGAGCTGCACGACAGGCGGGCAAAAGCGGCGCGGAAATTCGAGAAGGAAGTCGAAGCCAGCCTGAAAGCCGTCGCGCTGGAAAAAGCGCGTTTCGAGGTTCGCATCAATGCGCCGAATGATTTGCAGGCGGAAGAAACCGATAAATCTTTTACGGCGAAAGGCTTTGACCAAATCGAGTTTTATTTTTCGGCAAACGTCGGCGAATCTCCTAAACCGCTCGCCCGGGTTGCGTCCGGCGGTGAAGCGTCGCGCCTTATGCTAATTTTGAAAACAACTGCGAAATCGAACGATGCGGAAAAAGCAGTCGTTTTCGACGAAATTGATACCGGAATCGGAGGGC
>DATHBC010000552.1:0-1788 GCA_035296345.1 Pyrinomonadaceae bacterium
GGTCGAAAAATTTCAGGTCGAAGAGGAAGCCGCCGCGCCCGACCTCGTCGTCAGCGACATCGAAATGCCGGACGAAGACGGCTTTGCGCTGATAAAAAAGCTGCGCGCCTTTAATCAAACGCGGTCGCGAAAAATTCCCGCCATCGCCCTGACCGCGCACGCGCGCCCCGCGGAACGCTTAAAAATTCTATCCGCCGGCTACCAGACGCATCTCGCCAAGCCGGTCGAAACCGCCGAGCTGCTCGCCGTCATCGCCAGCTTTGCCGATTTAAATAAATAAAAGCGAATAGTAGATTTTCCTATATTATCTTTCCGCAATTAATTTATTCGGAAAAGCGGTGCGGGAAAATCATTTTCCCGCACCGCTTTTTAAAAGGTTAATACCTAGCGACGCGAAGTTCCGCTCAGGTACGGAGTTTCGACTTTTTGTTTTTCTTCCGGCTCCTCGGCGGCTGTTTCGCCCTTTGCCTTCCTAGCTGCCGGAGCCGCCCTGCGATTATCGGCGCAGCCCGCCACATCCGAAGGCTGAGCGGGTAGATTCTCGGGCGGATTCGTGGTCGTCGAAAGTTTCGGAGCTTTCCCGCCGCCGGTTAAAAAAATGTCTTCGGCGATTTTTAACCCGAGCGGGACGCCGCCGATTTTCAAGCCTGCCGCGTTAAATTCGGGCTTGCCGTCCTCACCGGCGAAAGCGTCGAACATCCAGTGAACGCCGAGATAAACCCGGCTCAGCGCATTTTCGATAATCATTCTTCCGAGTCCGCCGCTTAAATGTTTTTCACCGTTGTCGAAATTAAAGCTTCGGACGTGGCGCGGGCGAACCGTTCCCTGATTGTCCTGATTCATCCCGTTTAGTTCCTCGGAAACAAAGCCAAGCCCGTCGAATAAATCATCTTTGACCAGATTGCCGCCTTTGATAATCGGTTTGCCGCCCGGAATGACGGCAGTGCCGCCCGCCTCGAAGCCTTTTCCGTAAAACAGGCGCGTGATGTGAAAAGCCGCCGCGCCGAAGGTGGCGTGTCCCGACGGATAAGCCGGAAAATTCGGCGTGAAATTTTTCATCGTCGGTCGATTGGTGTTGGGCGCTCCGAGCGGCAGCCAGAACGGGTCGCCATCATTAAAATTGACGTTCACGTCATGCGGCGCACGCGGTCCGAGAGTTTCGTCGTGTTCGCGGATGCCGACGACCGGACGCCAGAAATCGTGACAGTATTTCTGTTCCCAAGCCAGAATTCCGGCGTCGCCCATGGCGGCGTTGACAAAGGCGAACAAGCGGGCGTTTGCGCCTTCGTTGTTGCCTTGTTTCGCCGCCACTTCGCGAATGATTTGATTGTACAGGCGCGGCGGCGTTCCGAGCCGGTTTGCGCCGTCGTATGCCCAATAAATGCCGACGGTCGTTTCCTCGGCATCGCGCCGGTTGCCGAAAAGACTGCCGGGCAGCGTTGCCGTCAGTTCGGGCTTAATGCCTTTCGCCCGCACTTCTTTCAAAGCCGTTTTGTATTTATTGTTGTCGAACGGCGGCTGGTCGAGCGCATGGCGCGTGGAAATTGCAAAGCCTCTTGAGCGATAACCGTAAAACGGCGCGAGAAAACCCTGTCCGGGATTATCCGGGTCAACGCGATGCCTGCCGCGAGCGGGCGAAAACCGGTAGCCGCAGGATTCGTTTCCCGGGTCATTGGCGCGTAACGCCAAAATTGCATTACCGACATCTACTCCGAAATCAAAGCCGGTCACGGATGGATTATTTTTGGGCATGTTGGTTTCAAATGCGCTTAACTGGGCGTCGAAATA
>DATHBC010000553.1:0-4934 GCA_035296345.1 Pyrinomonadaceae bacterium
GTCACGAATTAATTTATTTCTTTTATTCGTGACGTTCGCGCTTATTCGCGGCTGATTTTTTTTCTTTTTCGCGCTAATTATCTTTCGCTCAGGCGTTTAAGCGCAGCGAGCGGAGCATATTGCGAAAAGCGTAATCGTAAGTCGCGGCTTCGTTTTGCGGGACGACCGTGATGACGTAAAACAGATAACCGCTGCGCAGCGACGTCGTGTAAACCGTGACGATTTCGGTTCTGCCCGTGACGGGCGAGCGTCCCGACAGAACGGTTGCCAGACCGCTTCTGCCCGCCAGCGTCGCGCGCGAATAATTATTCTGCTGCTGCAGATAATTGTTGCTTTGCAAAAGTCCTTCGACGTATTCCTGCGTCGCCTGCGAAATGTTTGCGCTGCGCGTTTGCGCGACGCCCATCATCGCGCCGTGCGTGATGCCGCTGTTGCCGTAAGCTCCTTCGGGCGCAAACCAGACCTCGGTTTCGCCTTCCGCCACGGTGCTCCAGTTTTCAGGCACGCTGACGCTGATTTGGCTGCCGCTCGAATAAGTGCGGTAGCGCGACGAAGGCGTCTGCACGCGGCTTTCGTAACGACCGTTGACGGTGGTGTTTTGCCCGCCGCGCGTATTCTGCTGGTTGCGCGCGATTTCTTCCATCGATTGCGCGCGCGGCATATTCTGAAAACGTCGTTTCGTGTTCAGAAACGCCTGCGTTACCTTAATCGGTTCGGGCGAGACGCGCAGCAGGCTGGCTTCGCGATTGATATTGTTGAAGCGATTGCCCGGGTCCGGGTGCGTGCTCAGCCATTCGGGACCGCGGCTGCCGCCGCCCTGCTGCGCAATCGTCCGGAAAATATTCGCCAAATCGCGCGGGTCGTAACCGGCGTCCGCCATAATCCGCGCGCCGAGAATGTCGGCTTGCGTTTCGTATTCGCGGCTGTACGGGTTGACGAAAACGCCTTTATAAATCTGCTGCCCGAGCACCGCGCCGGTTTGACCGCCCAGAATCGCGCCGCCCAGAACTGCGCCGATGCCGAGAATCTGGTTCAGCGGATTGCTTTGCTTGGTCGCCTGCGCCGTCGCGTGGCGGAGCGCGACATGAGCGATTTCGTGCGCCATCACGCCAGCCATTTCGCCCTCGTTTCTGGCGGCTTCAATCATTCCCCGATTGACGTACATCGGTCCGCCCGGCAGCGCGAAAGCGTTGATGTCGCGCGCGTTGACGATTTGAAAAGTATATTGAAACTGCGGCTGCTGAAATTCCTGCGGAATCGCATCGACCAGCTTGTCGCCGACCTGCTGCACGTAGCGCGTCGCTTCGGCGTCCCTTAGAATCGGCATCTGCTGCTCGACCTGACGGGCGGCGTCGCCGCCTAATTTCACGTCGTCCTGGACTTTGTATTTGTTGCGCGGCATCGAGATGCGCGTCTGTCCAAATCCAGCCAGCGGCAAAATCAATAACGTCCAGACCATCGCTAACGCCGTTAAATTCTTTCTGCTCAAAACTCCCGGAGCTGTTTTCCTCATTTTCTTCTCCCAATCCCGAAATTTTATTTCCTGCAATTGTTAATCTTATCGAAAAATTCCGTTTATAATCAATAAAAAGAACAATTCGTATTTGTCAGATGAAGCGCGCAAAACAAAGTTTGCCGCTCTATTTCGAGTAGGAAATGACGGATTTCGTATGACGTTACATAAATGTTAAATATTTTTTTCGCTTAATGGACAAGGCAGATTTCTTTGGCTATATTCAATTAATTCCTTCTTAAACCAAACTTGGAGAGTATCGAAAATGGCTTTTAGTTTGCTACCGCGCGAGGACGAATATTTTACGCTGTTTATTGAAATGACCGCGAGAATTCAGGACGGCGCGAACGAGCTTGTGACGATGATGCAGGACACGAGCGCGAGCTTTGAATCATACACGAAAAGAATCAAAGAGGCGGAGCACGCCTGCGACGAATTGACGCATAAAATCACGACCAAGCTGAACAAATCGTTTATCACGCCCTTTGACCGCGAAGATATTTATATGCTGGTCGTCGCGCTGGACGACGTGCTCGATTACATCGACGCCGGAGCGCGGGCGATTTTGATGTATGACATCCGCGAAATCAACGACCACGCCAAACAGTTCGCCAAAGTCATACAGGGCTTGGCGATTGAGCTTCACTCGGCTATCTCGATTCTCGCCAAACCGAACGGGATGAACCAGCACATCGTCGAGATACACCGGCTCGAAAACGAAGCGGACGACGTTTATTTCCGCGCCATCGGCGAGCTTTTCCGTAACACGACCGACCCGATAAGCATAATTAAATGGAAGGAAGTTTACGAAATCCTGGAAGCCGCCACCGACCGCTGCGAATCGGTCGCCAATATTATCGAAAGCGTTATCTTAAAACACACTTAACAAGTGAAAAGTGAATAACGAAAAACGAAAAGTTAATGAATATTAATTTTTCACTATTCACTATTCACTATTCACTATTCACTATTTTATGGAAGCTACAACTGCGCTGGTTGTTTTTATCATTATCGTCGCGCTGATTTTCGACTATACGAACGGGATGCACGATGCCGCAAATTCGATTGCGACGGTCGTTTCCACGCGCGTTTTATCGCCGGGCGCGGCGGTGGCGTGGGCGGCATTTTTTAATTTTATCGCTTTTGCCGTTTTCGGCACGGCGGTGGCGAAAATGATTGGCGGCGGGCTGGTGGATTTAAAGCCGATTGAAAAAGAACTGCATCTTTATGTGCTGCTTGCCGGGCTGATCGGCGTCATCGCCTGGAATATAATTACGTGGTATCTGGGTTTGCCGACCTCCAGCTCGCACGCGCTGATTGGCGGCTACGCGGGCGCGGCTATCGCGGCTTACGGCGGTTTTGCCGTGATTATTCCTTCGGGCTGGTATCTGACGCTGGCGTTTATCGTTCTTTCGCCGCTGATTGGAATGACGCTCGGATTTGTGATGATGCTCTCCGTTTTCTGGATTTTTCGCCGGACGCCGATTTCCAGAGTCGATAAAGGCTTTCGCGTCGGACAGCTATTCAGCGCCGCCGCTTTTTCGCTCGGGCACGGCGGCAACGACGCGCAGAAAACGATGGGAATCATCACGGCGGTGCTCGTGGCGGGCGGATTTTTAAGCAATACGGCGGAGGGAAAACTGCCGGAAATTCCGCTCTGGGTGGTTCTCGCCGCACACGCCGCCATCGGCATCGGAACTTTAACGGGCGGCTGGCGCATCGTCAAAACGATGGGCTCGAAAATCACCAAGCTTCAGCCGGTCGGCGGGTTTTGCGCCGAATCCGCCGCGGCGATAACTCTCGCCGTCGTCACCGTTACCGGCATTCCGGTTTCGACGACGCACACGATTACCGGCGCAATCGTCGGCGTCGGCTCGACGAAGCGTCTTTCGGCGGTCAAATGGGGCGTCGCCGGCAAAATCGTCTGGGCTTGGGTTTTAACGATTCCGATGGCAGGATTAATCGCGGCGGTTTCTTACTATATTATTTTGCTGATTCATCGCGCGACCGGAATTTAGAGATTGATTTAACGCTGCCGGCGCGGCGGCGGCGGGTTATAAAAGCTTGAGAGATTCAGCCCGCGAAAGACGCTGAAAAACGCGAAAAGCAATTTGTTTTTCTTTTTCGCTGTTTGCATCTTTCTGCGGGCTTATTTCCGGTTATTTAATTGAACCGCTGCCGGAAATGCAGGTTATCCGGAGCGTGAGTCTTGAGATTTGAATAACTAGCGATTGCCTTCATCTTTTTTGTAGACCTTGCCGTTGTCCCAGAAATCACTTTTGCGCGTGGCAATCGGATTTTGCCGGGCATATTCCAGTTGTTTGGCGCGGCGGCGCATTTCTTCTTCTCTCTGGCGGCGGCGTTCTTCGCCTTTCAGCGGCGGCGTTCCTCTTTCGCCCCAATAATATTTTACCGTGATAAAAATCAGAGTTCCGGTTCCCAGCAGAGTAAGAGCCAGGACTATGATAATAATCCACGCAAAACCTGACATAAAACGATTTTAGTACCCGCGCCTCATATCTGCAAAGTTATCGGGCGCGGCAAAAAGTCGAAAGATGAAAAAGTAAAAAGTGAAAACGTAAGCTCGTCCGAAATTACTTGACCGGCTTGATTTTTTGTTCGAGCCATTCGGTCAAATCGTCCACCGATTCGATATGCACGGGCTTTCCCTGCCAGGCTTTGACGGCAAAAATTACCAGCATGACCATCGTCACGAGCTGGAAAATCCAGTTTCCGAAATTGGCAAAACCCGCGACGTTTCCGACCAAGCCGAGAATCGCGCTGACGATAAAAATGCCGATGTGCGCCGCCAGCCCCTGCGCCGCGTGAAAGCGCACTTTCGTCTCGCTTTTCGGGACGAAAAGCAGAATCAGCAGCCCGGAAATCAAGCCGATATAAAAAGGAATGTAAGGCAAAGCCGTCAGGACGTTTTCCGGCAAGCCGACCTTCTCGACCTTGCGCTTAATGTCTTCGCTCTGAGCGTGAATTTTCGCCGTCTGAAATTGCGCCGGAATTTGCGAGCCGTCGTAAGGCGAATTGAAAGCGTTAAAACTCGCCTCGTTAAACCTTCGCGTTTCCTCTTCAGTCACCGTCGCTACGGGCGGCGGCGGAAATTCGGCGGTTTTGTAATTGTTTTTCGGCAAAGCATTGGTTTCGGCTTCCCTCAGCTTTTCGGGAAACTCCGGGTCGAGCGGGTTTGTGTCGAATTTTTTCTTTGCCATGATGATTAAATTTTACGACATCTTGCCGGGTTTGGTTCGCAAAAGTTTGCTGATTTTTGACCTTTGACTCTCGACCTTTGAATTTACTCAATTTTCGAGGGTCGAAAGTCAAAGGTCAAAACCATTATTCAACGATTTTAATTCCCAGTTCATTAAGCTGCGAAACGTCGACTTCACCCGGCGAATCCATCATCAAATCC
>DATHBC010000554.1:0-4738 GCA_035296345.1 Pyrinomonadaceae bacterium
GGCGCGTCTGGCGGGCGGCACGTCGGACAATAAGCCTTCGGTTTCGGTGCTGTCGACGGTAATCGTCACATTGACGATTTTCGCCAGCGCCATTCCGAGCTTCGGCTCCTGCGTGTCGTATTTTTCGGGCACGTCCGTGTAAGAGCGTTTCGCCATCCGCTCGCTGAAAATTTCCAGAAACGGGTGTCCGCCCGCTTTTTGCACTTCCGTGACGATATTTTCCAGCAGCTCGAAATCGCGGACGCCGCCGCCTATCAGGACGATTTCGCCTTCTTTGACTCCGGCGCTTTGCGTCACGATTCGCTCGGCGAGCTTATTTAAATCGGTGGGCACGGCTGTTTTGGCGGTCGTCTTGGCGGGCGATGAATTGGCTGCCGCATTGGTGTTGTCGGCTGTCGTATTCGTGGGAGACGAAGCGTTATTGCTGACCGGCGCGTTTGCGGTCGGACAGGCGGAAACGAGCGCTGCGAGCGCGAGCGCAAGAGCGGCTACAAGTTTCGTATTCATAGCAGAATCACTCCTTAGAAAGCTGTTTGTAGTTGAAAAAGCAATCTACTTTTATGCTAAAACGCCCGGCAAGTCAATATAAAATAAATATTTCAGGGACGAAAATTATGATTTTGCGGGCTGGAGAAGCGATTTTACGAGACTTCAGAAAGTTTCGTCGTGACCTGCGAGGCGTTCGTTGTGACCGCAGAATCATTCCGTGTGACCTCAAAATCATTCCGTGTAACCTCAGAATCATTCTGTGCGACCGCAGAATCATTCTGCGGTCACACGTGAAGAACCGGGCGAATTATGAAGAAATCTTTGGCAATAAAATAGTTGACTCGGCAAGTTTTATTTTTAATCAGCGTAAAAATTTACATTGATTCCGTGTAAATCAAAGTTAGCCGTTTTTTGGTAAAGTTCAGGTTATCCGTTTAGCTGAAACTTCTCGTCTTTGTCGGGCGTAAACCTTCGAGATGAATACAAAACTATTGATGATTTCGAGTTCACTGCTAATGGCAATCGGTGGGATTTTGCTCCAATTTTTCCCCCATGAAATTTTGAATTACTTCGATGTCGATTCTAACGGAATCCTTCCCTTAATCGTCCAGATTATAAGCGCCTTATATCTGGGGTTCGCAATGCTGAACTGGATGGCAAAAACCGTTCTCATCGGTGGAATATACGCCCGCCCGCTCGCTCTGGGTAATTTATTACACTTCACCGTCGGGGCTTTCGCTTTGCTGAAATACGCGTATTCCGCTCAAAATTCCCGGGCTGTCTGGATTGCCGCGATAATATACTCGATATTCGCAATCCTGTTCGGCATCGTCTCATTTACGCATCCGCTGAAAACAAATAAAGCCGCCGAAAAGTAATTCCGAGCCGCAAACGCCGCGCGATTTCGACAACGGCGTGTTTGATGAAATGACATATTCAAATCGGGCGGCGCGGCTGACAATTCAATGAATGTGCGGGCGAAACAGCGAATTTGTTATCAAATAGGTCTTTGTTAACCCGGAGTCGCGCGGCGGCGGTTTTGCTCCGCGGCATCTCAGCCGTTGAATCTACCGAGTTAACAATATTGTCGCCAAATCTTTTTATAGGCTCACTTCGACTTTCGAACAGCTCAGAGCGTAACCGAGCGCGCGTTTCGTCACCGGAAAAACGCGCGCCGAAGCGATTGCCAGCGCCAGCTCGACCAAGCCTTCCTCGCCGTAACGCTCGCGCAGCCGCGCGCGATATTCCTCCTCGGCGTACGTTGCTTTGACGACCTCGTCGGCGAAATGATAAACATCGCGCAAATCCGCGGGCAAATCTTCCGGACGCGACTCCAGAACGGCTCGGAGCGTCTCGACCGGAACTTTTTCGCGGCGCGCGACATTGACGACAATCTGCACGCACGTTCCGCAGTCTTCGTTCCGCGTCGCCACTAATCGAGCGACATGAAACGCCTCGACGGGCAATTTTTTCCGGTGCTGCGAAAGCGGCGTAAACAGCGCGAATTTGAAAAAAGCCACGAGCGACGTGCGCGCGATGTGGCGCAGATATTCGAGCGATTCGCCCGTGTATTTTTCGGCGGCGTCCAAACGCCCGGAAATCAGCGAATAAATAAAATTCTTCATCTTATTGTTCATTGCGCCTGATTTACTGCTGCTGCGGTTTCGTAAATTTTTCGCGGTAACGGCTTTTTTCCAGAAAAGCGTTGAAGTCTTTGGTTGCCAGAATGTCTCTAATCGCCTGCCGCTTGTCTTTCGCGTTTTGGTAATAGGCGTGACTGATTTTGTAGCCCATGTAATAGCCCATATCCGGCGGGCGATTGGCGGATGTGATGCCGTTATACATCCAGTTGCGATGGTCCGCGTCCGTCATCTGCGCTTCAAATTCCTTCCACAATTCGGCTTCGTGCCGGTCGCCGTAGATTTTCTGCTCCACGTTCAAGGTCTCGCCCGCCGTTTTTTCGGCGATAAAATCGCACGCGCCTTCCTGCACGGATTTTGCCAGCAGCGTCATCAACTCGGGATAATTCTGGTTGAAATGACAGGATTCGTGCGCGACCAGCGGCGTTACTTTTTCAATCGGCTTGAGCATTACATTTAAAAGCCTCGCGGTCATCTCGCGCAGCAGCTGCTCGCTCATATCTTTCGGCGCGCGCTTGCGAAAAGCTTCCGGAAACTCGTCGCGCGGCGTCTCGGGCGTTAGACCGTAAAGCTCGGTTCCGACCAGCAGACCGTTTCCCGAAGCCGTTCCGCCCGTGTTCGTGATGCCGATGACAAAATAAACGTCCGGAAAAACCGCTTCCGGGTAAATCTTTTTAAATTTCACAAAGGCTTTCCGCATCTGCTTTTCCATTTCCCTGACGCGCAGGCTGCTCTGCCTGACCGAAGCGTAAAATCGCGGCAAACTTTCGACCGTTTCGGTCAAATCTTTGGCGCTCTTGATGCGCATGCGGATAAAATCTTTCAAACCGGCGCTGCCTTTATCCAGATATTCGGTTTGATAAATGGCGATTTTCTTTTCGCGGTCTGCTTCCTTCGCCGCCAAATCAAACGCGCGCCAGAAATTATCAATGTCCGACGTGATGAATTTCGCCTTTTTCGGGTCATCATTGACTTTCTGTGCGAAAACGCTCAAAGCGCAGATAACAAAACACAAGGCGATTGAAATTAAATTTTTCATGACATTCTTAATCATTGGGGTTTTACTTATACTCGGAATAGACAGATTGTATTTTTAATTAATCGGTAGGATTATCAACTTATCCATTTCTAGTATTTTGCTTCAAAATCTAAATCGCAATCCTAATCTAAGCGGCACTCCTAGTAAGGTATAATCTTCCCAAGTCCCGTCGCTTTTTAAAATGACAACTCGACCATCTTCAGTAACTGCGCATTGCCGAATTTTACAACGGGAGAAATTCCTGAGATTAGAGGGATGTGTGTTACCTAATGTTGAAGAATTAAATATTGGGCTGCCGAAATAATGATTTACATTTGGAGAAAGAACGTCATTTTTTGTAAATAATCCCAGATAGTTACTATTAAGTCCTGAAGAT
Source organism: Pyrinomonadaceae bacterium (assembly GCA_035296345.1). GTDB lineage: Bacteria > Acidobacteriota > Blastocatellia > Pyrinomonadales > Pyrinomonadaceae > JALZHR01. The sequence continues at coordinate 3,545 of DATHBC010000554.1, forward strand.
GTATAAAATTCATTAAACCTAAAGCTGCTGGTTGTTCCGATTCCCGCAGAATCCCATGCAGTGACTATGAGCGGCGCTGATGTTTGATGACCGTGAGCGGAGTATATGCCAAAATTGCTCGGAGCACCGAACTCGATATAAGCTGGCATTGTAAAGACGGAACGATTCCAGTTCTGGATGATGAAGTCTAAATCTTCTGGTAATTTCTTAATAACTGAAGAAGCCTGAAAATCCGTCTTAACGCCGAGGTGTAATCGTATTTCAGACGGTCGAGGCGGAGACAAGAAGCTTGGCTGAAAAAACTCATTAGGTTTCAGAAACTCAGGAGAAGGATTCATGAACTTGCTGTGGTCACGAACCTTTAAAAAATTTTCCTTATCCAGTACGGCAAGCGCCGGTAAAGATTTATCAAACTCATTTACTATATCCTGATTGATTTGAAGCAGTGTTTCTTCAGGATTATTTCCTAATTGTGTACGTCCTAAAATCTCCGCCGTTTCCTTATAAGCCAGTTCATCAGCTTCTTCGGCTCCGATTTCACCGGATTGAACCATAAGGGCGATTATCGTGTTATTCGCCGCTATAGCTTCTGATGCTTCGACAGGAGAAAGATAATTGGCTGATTGTTTGGAGTAAAGCTTAAGATTAACTTTAGCTGCCCACATTACTCCTTCACGAGTATCGAGCTTTCTTACAAAGGCAAGCTTAGATGAAGTTGCCGCAAAATACTTTTGTTTATTATATTCTGCTTCACAGATTATAAACCAGGGCAACTTATAGCTTGCATTTTCTAAATCTATTCTAAAACTGTCAGGGGGAGTGATGGAGTCGAATGCAGCTTCAGATTTTTTGAATTTACCGTGTACAAGTTTTACTTGAACTTCACCGATTTTAACTCCGTCAGGCGCAGAAAGATAACCTGAAACACTGAGAATATCTGCTCGTGCGGTTAAAGTTTCTATAATAAGAATAACAAACAAGACGCAGGTTAAACGCATAACTATACCTTATTGTAAAGATGCTTTAAATACCTTTGATTCACCCTTCACAATGATTTGGTGATTGTCCTGAGCCATAATCACTAATCGAATCCAGTAATTAATTTTCTCGGGTTTTTCAAGCGATAATATGGCTTTTTCCTTGCTCGTGTCATCAATAAGAAATCTCGGCATTGCGAATTGCTTGAATTCTTCA
>DATHBC010000555.1:0-11224 GCA_035296345.1 Pyrinomonadaceae bacterium
TCTTTCTCACATCTTATTTAACGCCGGAGTCTGAAAAATGCGAAAATTTTACAAACGATTTAAATCGGAAATTAATTTGCTGATAATGCTGTTCGGGTTGTTTGCTGTCACTTGTCCCGGACAAACTGGAAAAGCATCCAAATGCGCACTTTTCGACTGACGGTTTTCGAGTTGTAGAAAATATTTAATTTTCAGCACTACCTGATTAGGACATTACTAAATTCTTCTGCTTATTGATTAGCTCGGACGGCATAATTTATGCCGCCGCCGGTAAAAACTTCGGCTCGCGGCGGGCTTTCGTTTTTTGCTCGAAAGCGTAGGCGATGCGGATTAACTGCGGCTCGGTGAAGGCGCGTCCGAAAAAACCGATGCCGACGGGAAGTCCATCGACAAAACCGGCGGGAACGGTGATGTAAGGATAACCGGCAACAGCCGCAATCGACCAGGTCGCGCCAACCGCCGGAGAGACAACGGCGTCGAGCTTGTCTTTCGCAATCACGGCGTCGATTCCTTCTTCGCGCGTCGCTCGCTTGATTCTTTGCAGGGCGTCGAGATATGCCTTGTCGGTCAGGTCGCCTTTGCTTTCGGACTGAAGGAAAAGCTCCTGCTCGAAAATCGGCATCTCGCGCTCTTTGTTTTCCGCGTTGAATTTGATTAAATCCGCCAGCGTTTTATACGGCGAGCCGCGTTCGGCGAGATATTTGTTCAGGTCGGTCTTAAATTCGTAAAGCAAAACCAGCAGCCTGTCGTCTCCTAATTTGCCGAGGTTTTCGGAAAAAGCTACGTCCACCAAAGTCGCGCCGCCGCTTTTTAAAACTTCCAAATGGGATTCAAAGATTTTATTCGCATTCGCTTCTCTTCCTAAAAATTGCCGCGCCACTCCGATTCTCGTTCCCCTTAAACCGTCCCTGTTCAAAAACTTTGCGTAATCCTTCGCGCCTTTCTTGCTTTCGGCGGTCAGGGCGTCGCGCTTGTCGCGCCCGACCAGCGCGCTCAACAGGATTACGCCGTCCGTGACCGTGCGCGTCATTGTTCCGGCGGTGTCCTGCGTGTGCGCAATCGGTATGATGCCGCTGCGGGAAACGAGACCGAGCGTCGGTTTGATACCGACGACCCCGCTTCTGGTCGCCGGGCAGATAATCGAGCCGTTGGTTTCCGTCCCGACGGCTGCCGCCGCCAGGTTCGCCGACACGGACACGCCAGACCCGGAAGAGGAACCGCACGGGTTTTTATCCAGAATATAAGGATTGTTCGTTTGCCCGCCGCGTCCCGACCAGCCGCTGACGGATTTTGTCGAGCGGAAATTCGCCCACTCGCTCAGGTTCGTTTTGCCCAGAATGACCACGCCCGCCTTGCGCAGCTTTTGCACGATAAAAGCATCTTCTTTCGGCGGCGGTGCGTCGACGAGCGCGAGGCTGCCGGCGGTCGTTTTCATCTTGTCGCGCGTGTCGATGTTGTCTTTAAGCAAAATCGGGATGCCGTGCAGGGCTGACCGCACTTTGCCGCGTTTTCGCTCTCTGTCCGTTTCGTCGGCGATTTCCAGCGCGTCCGGGTTGGTTTCAATCACCGACCGCAGCTTCGGGTCAATTTCCCTGATTCTTTCCAGATAAATTTCGGCGATTCGCCGCGCGGACAGCTCGCCGGACTTCATCTTTGCCTGTAGTTCCGGAATCGTAACCTCGTTCAGCTCCACGCTCGGCGCGGAAAGAGAAAGTCCGTTTTCCTGCGCGCCGGCGTTTTTCATAAAACCTATGGTCAGAATGCCTGCCGCGCCCGTTTTCAAAAATTCGCGTCGATTTTGTTTTTCTGTGCTCATAATTTCGGAAAGTTTTCCTGAGAAGGAATTTTTTACTCCAGATTTTTAACTTCACGTGTGAGATTATCCAGTCGTTCGAAGATTTGGTTAAGAACGGAAACCCGCTTCTGGATTTTATCGCGCTCGGCGCGGACGAATCTCGTATAAGGAGCCAACGCTCCGCGCACGTTTTCCACCGAGCGGTTAATCTCGTCGTCGGATTTGCTTTTCAAAACCTCGCTCATTTCTTTGCGAAGCTTTTCCAGTTTCGATTTGAATTCTTCGATAGCGCGCTTTCGCTTGTAAGGAAGAATGAAAAAGCTCGTGATGAAAAGCGCCGTCGCCGCGGCAATCCCGGTCACATCGAGCGCGACGGTCGTAAAAATCGAAGCCAGCACATACCCGAGCCCGAGCGCGCCCGCGCCCAGACCGAAAGATTGCCCAAGCGCGGTAATCGAACTGTTGATGACGCGCCGGCATTCCTCTTTGTGGTCGAGCGACTGTATCCGAGCCTCGGCTTCGCGCCGGATGCGCGCGTGCACTTCTTCGCGCTCGTAAACGAACTGACCGCCGACGCGACCGATTATTTGCGAGTCGTATTGAGATTTACGCACCTCGGTGTTGAAATATTCGAGCGTGTCGTTCCAGAGCCGCATATTGTTTCGCACCAGCCAGTCGACCGATTCATTGACGGTCTCATCCAGCTTTGCCCGCCAGTCTTCAAGCACTTCGCGCTCGAACTCTTCACGAAACTTCGTCTCGCTGCGCAGCAGATTTATATTCCGCAAACGCATGCTGCGGTCGAGAAAATCGACGCCGCTGTCGCGAAACTCGACGATTAAAGCATCGACGCGCAGGATAAACTTCTGAAAATTTTCCTGCATTTCCTGCTGCGCCGCGGCGAGCTGTTCTTCGATGCGTTTTATTTTGACGGAATCTTCGCCAATCAATTCAAGTTTTCCCGTGTATTCCGATTGCAGCTTTCCGGCAATCGTCCGGGCGGAATCGAGCGGGCTGAGCAGTTTCAGTTGCAGCCTTTCGCGCTCGCCGAGCTTATTGAAGATGTAATCTTCGAGCGTTTCGAAACGGCTGCGCGTCCAGTCGCGCGGATTGCCGCCGAGTTTCGCGCTAAGCGCCGGTTTGGCGGCAATCGGGAAGATTAAAGGCTTAAAGCCTAATAGCTCGCGGCATTTACCGTCGACAAAATCCAGAACTTCCGCTATCTCGGCGTCTTCTTTAGTGTCTATTTTATTTAAAACGATGACGATTTTTTTGCCCCATTTCTGGATATAAGAAAGAAACTGGCGTTCGCTTTCGGTCAGCGGTCGGTCGATGGAAGTAATGAATAATATGAGGTCGGCGCGCGGAATGAAATCTTCGGTGATTTCCTGATGCTGCTTAATCACCGAGTTTGTGCCGGGCGTATCGACAATCGAGATATTCCGCAAAAAATCGACCGGCGCGAATTTCTGCGTCACGAAAGAGCTTAGAGAACGTTCTTCGGATTGTTCGCCGTAACGCATGATGGTGACGCGGTCGTCTACGGGAACGGGACCTTCGACGCGGATTTTCTGACCGAATAAAGCGTTGATGAAAGAGGATTTGCCGGAATTGAACTCGCCGACGATAACCAGCAGAAACAGCTCGTCAATCCCGCCCAGAATGTCTTTCAACTGCCGCACGTCCTCGGCGTGCTCGCCCGTGGCGGCAAGCTCCTGAAGCTCCTTCAACAGTTGTTTCTCCGATTCGATCAAAGAACGTAAGCGGACGTCGACGAACTGTTCGGCAGTATTTGTCATAAGCCTTTAATAAATGAGTCGCTTATTTTACGCGGCTGCTTTATATGTCAAAGCCGCAGCTATTCGGCTTCTTTACGCTCGAAAATCACGAAATCATCTTCTTCTCTAATTTCCAAACCCTGCTTTTCGGCAAATTCTCTGAGCTTTTCGTGGGTTTCAAAAGCAACCGGCTCGTCGAACGAAAAAATGTCGGTCACGGCGGTTCTCGGTACGCGCGCAAACCCTAATTCCTCGATGGATTTGTTGATGGTTTCACTTAAATTGTCCTGGTTCATTGTTTGTCCTCACCAAAATGGTAAATTATTAGTTTAGACATTTTAGCACGTAACGAGCCGTAATCTTTACTAATTTTGCCAGTCCGAAGCCGGCAAATTAAGTCTGATGTTAATGAAAAAGGGAAAGCGGTTAATCCTGCTTTCCCTTTTTTGTTCAGGCTGACGCTTTTCCAGACTTTCCGTAATACTAAAAAGAAGCCCGAAAGGTAATTAAATTGACCGCCGCGTCTGATTGTTTATTCCCGTGCTCAAATTATTTTTCGCCTAATGATTTCCTTTGGGTCCGACGGCAAGCCGGGGATAAATGAACTGCATAAAATCTTCTTTGCCCGTCAAAGACGTGTGATCCAAACTGCTTGAATGACTGACGTCGGCGATTTCCCAGATAGCCGAAGATTTCGACACCACGCCGTCGCCCGCTTCTTTCGTGTTTCCGGTAAAAGGTATTTTATCCGTATAGGTAATCGAAAATTTCACGCCCTTTCGATTCGTGACCTGACCGTTGAAGAGGCGGACGACGTCCGTTTTCAGCTCGCGCAAAGCTTCGACGTGGAAGCCCTTTTCCTTATATTCCTCAAACATAATATCCGCCCACGGGCTGCCCATATTCGGCGTGCCGAGCATCGCCAGATGCGTCACCACCGGCTTGCCGTCGAATGAATCCTTCATCAGGTGATGAATGTAAAATCTGGAAATCAAACCGCCCATCGAATGCGCGACAATATCGACGTGCCACGCGTTCATCGATTCCTGCGTGTAATTAATTTGTTTGCCCAGCTCGCGCGCGTTTTCAAAAATCGAATTGGTCGGCTGATTGTTCCCGAAAGAGTTGCCCGTATTCATCAAACCGTGCGCCGGGTCTGCTCCCACCGGGAAAGCTTTCCAGGCAAAGCTGTGCGCTTCGTTTAAATAACTTTGATAATTCGACCACGCGGCGGCGTTGCTCCACAGACCGTGAACCAGAACGACCGGCTTCGGAATGATTTTAATGTCCTCGGTTAAACTGTCGTTTTCGATTTCGGCTTTGATTTTGCGCGACGATTTCGGCTTTTTGTCGTTTGTCCACGCAAAACCGGAAGTATCCCATTCGTATTCGACCTCGCGCTCCTCGCCCGGCTGCAGGGAAACGGACGAAGAACCCGGAAGCTGGATATTCTCGCTCGTTTCAGTGAATTTGACGCTCGCGTAACCTTGAGCCGTGCCGTCGTTGCGTACCTTTGCTTTGATGCGCACGAGGTTGCCGTCAATCGTCTCCGAACCGACCGCGTGCCAAGCCTTTGCGTCGGGGAATTTGTGATGTTCGAGAGCCAAATCCAGCAGTTTGATGTCCGGCGCGGCGCAGCGCGTCAGGTTATAAGTAATCGTGACGTCGCCTTCGGTTTTCGTTCCCCTGATGACGTTCGGGTTGTTCGGGTCGATTGTGCCGGAAATCTGAATCGGTCCGACCGAATACGAAGCCGCAACTTCCTGAGCGTGCGAGGCATCCTGATTAAGCTTATCGCACTCCCTTTTGCGAACCGTCCGGATGGTTCTGATTGTTTTCCCCAACGCCTCTGGAACGCCGATGCCGGCGGTAAAAGTTTCGCCGGAAATCTTCACGCCTTTGACGCTCGCGGTCGCTTCGGCGCTGGATTCGGTTGTAATAATGTCCGAGTGTTTGAAACTGCCGTTGCGCGTGCAGCCGGCAAGCGAAATCGTACAGCATTCCGAGCCTTCTTTAACGTCTTCCGTTTTACCGGACACCCTGACTTTAACGCTCGCTTTCGCCGAGCCGTCTTCGTTGACGGTAACTTCCGCCGTCGCCTGAAAGCTCGAACTGCTGCTTTGATAGCCGGTCGGAGTTTTTTTGTGCTCGCTGTCGTTTTGGGTTTTGGAATAGGTAATCGTGCCGCTCCAGCCGCCATCACATTTCCCGGGACTGGTTTTCGTCTGCGGGCTAAGCGCGCTCGTTTGTTTGCCCGGAGCCGGTTTCGCGGTCGTCCGCCGCGTCTGGGCAAGAGCCGAAACGCTGCCGATTAAAACAAATAAAACTAAAAGAAAAGAGATTGATTTATTAAAAAATTTCGGTTGCATTTTTTTAAGGTAAATTTATTTGATATAAAATTCGTCTTCAATTTGTAAGGCGTAAAGCTCTGCGAAAAGGTATCAGGTAAAACCGGTTCAGACACGGACGGGCTTGCCGCGCCGTGTGAAACCGGAGTTGCGTTTCACGACGAAAAATATATTCTCGCCGTTTCCGCCCCGCACTATGGTTGCGCCGATTTATTTATCTTATAGAAATGAGCCTGGAAGGAAGATTTTTAAACTTTTTAGAGAGCCGAAAAGTTTTCAGAAGCATTCGCAACGCTCAGACCGCGCGGCGGCGTTTGAGTGAAAGCTGCAGCGAGCATAAAAACGAGCGGTTCCGGCTTTATAAGAAATTGCCCGTCTCAAAGGCGCTTTCTGTTCAAGGGCGGTTACCGGTTAATAACTGCGAGGAAGCTAATCGCTCTCGTCTTAAAGGCGTCGGCGGAAACACCGTCCCGACCCGGCGATATTATTCGGAATCGTTCAGAGCGTAGCTTAAGATTAAATCCGGCAGGCTTTCTATATCCACCGGCTTCTGCACGCACCCGACCGCGCCCGCATTCAATACTTTCTCGCCCATCTGTCCCGAACAATTAGCCGAAACCGCGATTATCGGAATGTCTCTGGTCGAAAGATTCCGGTTGATTATTCTGGTCGCTTCCAATCCGTCAACGACCGGCATATTTATATCCATCAAAATAATATGCGGCTTTTGCGTGCTGCTCAGCTCGACCGCTTCGGCTCCGTCCCTGGCGACTATCACCTCGAATCCCTTCGATTGCAGAAAAAAGTCCACCAAATCCCGGTAATCATCATTATCTTCGACAATCAACACCTTGATGCTCATAAATCCCTTTCGACTCGCTGCCCGTTATTTAAAACCAATAAACGTATATCTTATCATAGGCGCGGATTCCGAATTGATTTTTATCGACAATCCGTTTTGACGGATTAATTGGATACAGATAAAGACGATATGAAGTCGAATATTTATGTGTTATTATCAAAGCCGTCAAATGGCGCGGATTTCCCGCGCGCTTCAGAAAAAAATATAAAGGCGACGGTTGCTTGATATGAAACGAATTTCATATCGAATTTGTTGATTGAGCAATTATTAATCAGAAAAAATGCAGGCTTCGAAATACACTATACTTTGCGTGGACGACGACCGGGACAATCTGGATTTGCTGAGCTTCGTGTTCGAGCACGCGGATTTCAAAGTGCTGGCTTGCGATTCGCTGGACGAATGCCTGGATTACGCGGGAAATGAAAAGCTGGACGCGATAATTTTAGACAATCGTTTCGGCAATCAGACGAGTCTGGAAGTTTGCCGCCAGATTCGGGCTTTGAACCCGGACATCCCGATAGTCTTTTACAGCGGCGAAGCCAGAGAGATTGAAATCCGGAAGGTTATGCAGGCATGCGCGGACGCTTATCTGATTAAACCGAACGACTTTGAGAAACTGACGCAGACGGTCGTCGAGCTTATTCAGGAAGCTCACCCGTCCGTTTAACTCTCAGGCGGGTAATCTTGTTAATCAGTAAAACTTAATCAGGAAAAAACTTTTAAGAAGCGGGAAAAGGGCTTGTCCCTCACGGGAATATCCTAATTTTATATCTTCGGTAAAACGTTGAGTAAAATGATTTTTTGCTGTCTTGTTTCGTCTTTCGCGCCGAAACCGGCACTGGGCGGAGCGCGCGTGCGGTAACGGTATAAAGAGCCGGTGAGTCGATAAAGTCAAGCAAACACGATAAAACCGGAAGTTCCGTCGATTCAGAAGAATACGGCGGAACTTCCGGTTTTATTATTACTGCCCGCACCGCAGGGCAAATACAGTCCCAGGAAATTATGAAATCTCCGGCGAGCGGCGCTTATTCATTCACCGTCTCGACCGCGCCAATATCGACGACGCCGCCGGAGATTCGGTTTACTCCGCGCTGGTCGGTCAACAGCATATTGTTGAATTCATCGGTCGCGAGCGCATCCGAACCGGCGTCGATAACGGGGCTGCCCGCTTTCGGATGATGATTCAGCGTGACGCTGCCGTTGTAGGCAAGAGGCATCAGCATCGGGTCGATGACGTTGAATTGATTGCCCGTCTGGTCGCCCCAAAAAACCGCGCTGACGGAAGGTCCGATGACGTTAAAACCGGCTGAAGTAACGTTTCCTTTGATATTCGGCGAAAAATTGCCGGCGTTGGTGTTGGCGGCGACAATCGTATTGCCGAAATTCACGTCGCCGCTGACCGAGTTGATTCCACCGGCGTCGCCCGTCGCGTTGTTGAGCGTCATGGTCACATTGCGCAGAAACGCCTGATTATGGTTGCTCAAGCCGCCGCCGCTGCCCGCCGTCGCGTAATTGCTGGAAACTGTCGAATTAATTAAATTCAGCGTCGCTTCGTTGTAGATGCCGCCCGCGCTCTGCGCGCTGTTATGATGAATGGCTGAATCGCGGATTGTATAGACGCCTTTGTCATTGGCTTCCGTCAGGTATAACGCGCCGCCGCTTTTTGCGCTGCTTTTATAAATGCTCGAATCCCTCATCAGCATGCGGCAGTCGGAAACCCAGACGGCTCCGCCGTTGGTCGCCGCGCCGTTCAGGTTGAATCTCGTATTGCTGATACTCAATCTGCTGCCCTGGATGGAAATACCTCCGCCGCCAGCGTTGGCTTTGTTGGCGGCTATCAGGCTGTTTTTGATAATGACGGCGCTGCCGATTGCCCAGATTCCTCCGCCCCAGGTGAAAGCCTTGCTGTTGTGAACGTAACAGTCGTCCAGTTCGAGCGACGACCAGTAGACGGCTATCGCGCCGCCGACGCCGACGAACGGCTGCTGTCTGCTATCCATATAACCGTTGCCGAGGTCCAGGTTTCTGAGCGTCGCTTTCGCGCCGTTCATAATGCTGAAAATTCTAACCAGATTGCCGCCCGATATTTTTAAGGTATCAATGCCGGTAATAGTCAGGCTTTTCGAGATACTGATCGAGTTCGAAAGCGTAATCGTCTGTCCCGCCAGATTAGCCGCAAACTTGATTTCGTCGTACTCCTGCGCGACCGCTACGGCTTCTCGCAGCGAGCAGTCGGCGTTGCACACGGCGTCGTTCGTGTCGGCTGCTTTCGTCACCGTCAGGGTCGCCGCCAGAGACTGCTGCGCCGCGCCTGCCAGCAGCAGAATTGAAAATAATAAGAAAAGATTAATTTTATTTAAGAATTTATTGTTCACGTTCGTTTTTCTCCATCTAATGTTTTTTATAAATTTCCCGCCTTGTCGTAAATAAGAATAGAGAAACCGGAAACGATAATCACCACGCAGTTACGTAGCTAATTCAGGGGTATTTTTCGGCAAAAAACGATTTGACTTTCGTGCAGAAATTCGCCGTGCGAAAGTGATACGGGATGAAAGGTGTTTCAGAAACATCAACGAGCGGCGAGAATTTACGAAAGCATAAAAAAGAAAAGAGCGATTTAATAATCGCTCTAAGCTATAGGTTTCACCGAAGTTATAAAAAAATGCCGATTACTGCGCCTCGGGAAAACCGCCCTCGACGGCGGAAGCGGCGGTGAAATCAATGTCCTGCGTGTCGTCGGAAATTTGTCTCACCTGCGAAGCCTGCACAAATGCAAATCGCTTGGCGGCGACGCTGAAAATGTAAGTTTCGCCAGCCGGAATCTCCGCGAAACGATAGTAGCCGAACGAGCCGGAAAGCGCCGCGCGCGTTTGTCCGTCGGGAAACGTGATGGTCACCCGGACATTTTTGATGCCTCTGCCGTCGGCGGTTTTCACCTGCCCGCCGACCACGACGTTCGCCGCCGTCGGAGCAAAATTTTCAGGCGTCCAAAAGCCGGAATACAGCGAAAAATTTCCGCCGCTCGATTTATATCCGGCGATTGCCTGACCGGCGGTTCCCGTCAGATTCAGCGACGACTGCTGCACCTGATTGCCGCCGCCGGCGACCACCTGTTTTTCCAGAGTAAAGCCGCCGCCGCTCGACTGAATTTCACTCGTTTGCGCCCTCAACGACAAAGCGAAAAGTAAAATTACCAAGACAATAACGCCGAAAAATATTAAATCGAATAATTGTAAATTTTTGTATTTCATTATTTTCCTTTTATTTCCGGCACGCCGGGGCGTTTTGATTCGCTTGACAGACCAGAGCTTTGAGCGCGTCAATCTGCGCCTGTTGAATTTTGATTTGTTCGTCCTGTTTTTTGATTTGCTCGTTTTGCTCGTCCAGACGCCGGGATAAATCAATCTCGCCGGTTGATTGCTGGGTTGAAGCCGGACGGTTTACATTGCAGCGAACGATTTTATTGGTGAAATATTCCCAGCATAAAGCCTCTCGCTGTTCGACCGAAACCGGCGGCTGGTCTATCCTGATAAGTCCTTTCAGTCTCGTGGTTTCGGTATCTCCATTGCCGATTTGAATCTGGTTGTTGTCCAGAACGTACGCGCCCGTCCCGATGGCGATTGAATTAGTCACGCCGCTGCTGACAAAAGCGCCGGTTCCGATGGCGATGTTGTTATTACAACCGGTGCAGAAATCGCCTTTGCCTATGCGAATGTTTCCGCTGCCGTCGGTCAAACTGCCGCCCGATAGTGCGCCGATGAAGATATTGTCCGTGCCGCTCGTCATATTCTTGCCCGCTTCAAATCCGAGAAAAACGTTGCGCGCGCCGGTCAGATTGTTTTGTCCGGCACGCAGCCCGAAAAACGAATTGCTGAATCCGGTCGACGTTTTTTCTCCGGCGTTTGCGCCGAAAAACGAATTGCCGCCGGCAGTCGTTTTCCAGCCCGCGAAAGCGCCGAAAAACGAGTTATTAGTGGCGATAACGACTTCTTCGCCAGCCGAGCGACCGAAGAAAGAGTTGTTCAAGCCGCTTTCGTTTTTCAGTCCGGCGGAAGCGCCGAAAAACGAATTGCCCGCGCCGCTGGTGTTGGCAAAGCCGGAGTTTGAGCCGAAAAACGAATTAAGGCTGCCGTTGTTTGCCAGACCGCTGTTCGCGCCGAAAAAAGCGTTGTTGCCGCCGGTCGTGTTGGCGCGTCCCGCATACGCGCCGAAAAACGAATTGTTTAATCCGGTCAGATTTTCCTTGCCGCTTTCCGAGCCGAGAAACGAGTTGAAGCTGCCGGTCGTCGTCTTGTTGCCCGCTTCGTAGCCGACGAACATGTTGTTCGAGCCGGTCGTATTCGGTCCCGTAAAAAAACCTACGAAACCGCTTTTGGTGTTATTAAAGTGCAGGATTCGCGCGCCGCCGAGTTGAAACGAGCTGGTCGCGTTGACGACGACC
>DATHBC010000556.1:0-6824 GCA_035296345.1 Pyrinomonadaceae bacterium
TTTGCACGGGCGCGGCGATAGTGGCGACGCCGTGTTTCGCCAGCCGCTCCATTTCCTGATCATTGTGAATCAGGGGACCCAGAGTGCGAACCGTGTCGCCTTCCGTCAAAGCTTCTTCGACCATCTCGACGGCGCGTTCGACGCCGAAACAAAAACCGTATTCATCCGCCAGTAAAATCTGCATTTTCTTAGACCTCTTAGCTTGACTTTCCGCAAGCTAGTTGTATCTTAACAAAAGCCCGCAGGAAACAAAACTTTGTCGATAAATTATCGTTTTCTATCGCCGGACGATTTCGCCGCGCTGCACGCCGCGCTGCTCGAAGCCTTTTCCGATTACATCGTTCCGTTTCAACTGACCGAGACGCAATTCAAAAATCACATCGCCGTCAACGCGGTCGAAATAAACCGCTCGGTCGGCGCATTCGGCGCAGATGGAAAAATGGTCGGTTTCACGCTCAACGGCTTCGATTCGCGGAGCGACGAAGCAACTGCTTATGACGCGGGAACGGGCGTCATTCCCGGTTTCAGGGGCATGGGCATCGCGAGAGAGATTTTCGAGTTTATGACGCCCGTCCTGAAGCAAAACGGCGTCCGCCGGATTCTGCTGGAAGTCATTACCGGGAATGAAAAAGCCGTTCGCCTCTACCGGCGGATGGGCTTTCAGGAAACGCGAAAGCTGCTGCTTTTCGAAGAGCGAAAACGGCTCGACGACAGTTCGAAAGCGGATTTCGTCGTTCGCGAAATCACTGCGCCGCAGCCCGCGGACTGGAATTTATTGAAATCTTTCTGGGACGGAAACACCTCGTGGCAAAACTCGGTCGAAGCGGTGGAAAGAAGTCTGAGCAAAAAAATCGTGCTCGGCGCGTTCAGCCGGGAAAGATGCGTCGGCTACGGCATTGTTTTCCCCGAATCCGGCAGCGTCGCGCAGCTCGCCGTCGACAAAAACCACCGCCGAAAAGGCATCGGCTCGCTGATTTTGAACCAGATGCGGCAAGCCGCCGGAAAAGACAAACCGCTGCGCGCCGCCAACGTCGACGATAATCTGAAAGATGCCGTCAGTTTTCTAAAAAACAGAAACTTCGGCGAGACTCTGTGCCAGTTTGAGATGATTAAACAGTTGTAATAAACCGCAAATCGTCTTACGAGGATAAACAAGCGGCGCGGCGCGAATCACTCACTGCTGATTGCTGCCGCGCAACAGCAATCAAGCATCGGATTCTTTGTTTTCTGCGGCTGGAAACACGCCCGCAAAGACTTTTACATCCGGTTTTTCCAGCGAAATCAGATGATGAACTTCGGCGAGCTGACCGGGATTTAATTTATAGTAATCGTCTTCCGTCACCCGATACTTCTGCCCCGCGATAGTCACTGTAAACCGGTATTCCATATTTTGGGTTTGATTTACTTTTCCGCGTTTGGTGATATTTTCGTCGATGTTCAGTTTTTGTTCTTCGACCGGCGCGATAATGATTTGTTTGCGAACCGTTTTAGGGTCGAGCAGCGCGACTTCCTGTTTCTGTTGAAGATAAGACTTCAGCATCCGCGCGAATATAATCAAAACGATGAGCGAAACGATGCCGACCGCCAGTAAAACCCACTCGGTAACGTCTCTTAAAAATAAATCAATGCCGCCGTATGACAATTGCACATAGATTATGTAGAAACAAAAAACGCAGACTAAAAAACAAACAACGATGACGATGGCGGCAAGATACAGCCCGCCGCCTGACGATGCCCGCTCGTCAGAGATTAATTTTTTGTTTAATTGAACGAGTTCGTCGGCAGTAAGCTCGACAATTCTTTCCGTTGATTCAGCCATTTTGTTCAACCGCCGTTGCTGGAAGATTTGAAATACTAGATTGGGCAGTTAAAAAGCGAGTAAAAACCTGAGTGCTCGATTTTTATGACAATAATCTTAGTTTATTCCCCGGTTTTGTCAATCTTTTAAACGCAACGTGAAAATCTTCGGGCTTTTGCCGGACAAGCTCCGGTAAAATCGAATCGGTAAAAAGCAGGATTGTAAACGAATTGAAGGTCGCGTCTCGGCGCGCAGCGGCGAAAAGGGCGAAATCGGCGACGGGAAATTAAACGGCGAAGCTTAACGAATCGGCTCGCGCAGGATGATTTCCGCCGTCTCGCGCGCGATTTCAGCCGCCTGCGGATTCGATTTTTTCAGGTTCGCGATTTGCAGCAGCGCTTCGCCCGTGCGCGACAAAAGGCGCACCAAATCGCCTTCTTCGGCTTTGGTTTCGCGCACCAGGTTTTCCCAGCTAAAGCCGTCAGCCCAGTGTTCGGCGGTCGCCGCCGCCGAAAAATTCATTTCCGTCGCCGGCTCGACGCCGAATTTCCATTCCACGCCCGAAACCGCGAAAACGATGTCTTCAAATTCGGTCAGAGTGTCCAGAATCGTGTCCGACAGGTGAAGCTCGCCGTAATTTCTGTCCGAATCCCCCGCCAGCGCCGCCATCAATCCGGCGACGTGCTTTGTTTCGAGCTTCTCGAAAATTCCTCGCCGCAGCGCCTCGCCGACCAGCAGCGGGCGGTCGACGCGCAGGTCAGCCAGCCATTTTCCGCTTTCCGTAACTTTCTGCGCGCCGAAATCCAGATAGCCGAAATGATGCAGGACGCGCGCCCGATGCTCGAAGGGAAGCCAGATTTCGTCGCGCAGAAAGTCGATGTCGCGCCCGGTTTTTTCGATAAATTCCGCGTCCGTCCAGTTTTCCCACAAGAACTGGTGCGCCAGACGTTTGCGGTCGTCGCTCAAGCCGCCGGGCAAAAGAAGCTCGATGAGGCGGTTGACGAGCTCGACCGCATCGTCGTTTTCGTCCTGCACAATCGAGACGCGCGGCTCTTCGAGCGGCGGGTTTTTACCCTCGTAAATTTCGAAAAACGCGTCTTCCACGCTCTTTTCGTTGAGCGGATATTTTTTGGCGTAAACGCGGCTGACGCGCGAGAGGGCAAACGTCGCGCCGCCGCCGTCGTCTTTCATCGCCGTCACTTTTTCGCCGTAAACGTTCAGCACCAGAAAAAAACGCTTGCCGCTTCGTCCCTGCGAAACTACCCGCCCGGAAGCGACGTTTTCTTCCAGCCATTTGTGGCGAATTTCGGCGCGGCGCATCGGCAATTTTTCCTGCAGGCGATTGCGCGTCGCGGTCAATCGTTCGAAACCGCGCACGGCGTCGACCGATAAATCCAAACCGCTGGCTTTTATTTTTTCGACTATATTCGCCTGCCGCCTGTCGCGTTTTCTTTCCAGCCGCAGAACCTGATGCGCCGTTTCGCGAAAGGCGAAGCTTTTTTCGGCAATTTCGCGCACCTGCTCGAAGCTTCCGTAAGCGTCCAATAAGTTGAGCAGGCTGGAATAAGTCGCGCGAAACTGGCTTTGGAGGGCGTCGGGCGGCGATTTCAGCAGCGTGGCGATGCGCGGCGGATTCTGGAAATTGCTCGGCGCTAAAATGACGAAACCGACGTTATCTTTTCCGCGCCTGCCGGCGCGTCCGGTCATCTGCTGCAATTCGCTGGCTTGCAGCGAGCGCCAGCCGTCGTTGCCGCGCGTGTCGGCGTTTGAAATAACGACCGTGCGCGCGGGAAAATCGACTCCGGCGGCGACGGTCGTCGTGGCGAAAATCGCGTCCAGGAGCCCGGCGGACATCATTTTTTCGATGAGCAGCTTCCAGGCGGGAATATGCCCGGCGTGATGCGACGCGACGCCGGCGCGGATGACGAGATTTTTGTGTTTGTGGCGGCTGATTTCCGGGTTTTGCTCGGCGTATTCCTGAAAGATTCGGCGGCGCGCTTCGGCGCGTTCGGGATTCGGATTTTGTTTTTTGAGCGCGACTTCCAGCGCCGATTCGTCGCAGCGCCGTCTGGTCGGCATAAAAATAATCGCGGGCAGAAGGTTATATGAACGCAGCGACGCGATAAGCTGCGGCGGCGGAATTTCGGGCAATTTGAATCTCATCAAAGATTATTAAACCACGAAATAATTTAAGGCAAAAGTAAAAAGTGACAGGTGATAGGGAGAAGAAGTTTCTTCCCTATCACCTGTCACCTATCACTTATCACTAAAGTTATTGCACATAAGCCGACGGAATCGGAACGTCTCCGCTGACGCCGAATTTATCTGCCGTGTAGGAATTCGTCGCGCTGCGGAAAATGTACCAGTAGCCGTCCGCCGGGCGGAAGACGGCGAAATCCGTCTTGCCGTCGCGGTC
Source organism: Pyrinomonadaceae bacterium (assembly GCA_035296345.1). Classification (GTDB taxonomy): domain Bacteria; phylum Acidobacteriota; class Blastocatellia; order Pyrinomonadales; family Pyrinomonadaceae; genus JALZHR01. The sequence continues at coordinate 4,215 of DATHBC010000556.1, forward strand.
GTAGTCGCCCGGCACGGGTTTATCGCCGCTGGTGCCCCATTTAAAGGCTTTCAGCGAATTCGTCGAGCTTTGCCAGATATACCAGTAGCCGTCCGCCGGGCGGAAGACCGCGAAATCAGACAATTTGTCGCCGTCGAAATCGCCGACCAGCGGAACGTCGCCTGCCGTGCCGAATTTAAAGCCGCGCAAATTGCCGTTCGTGCTCTGACGGACATACCACGTTCCGTCCGACGGGCGAAAGACGGTTATATCAGCCATGCCGTCACCGTCGAAATCGCCCGCCAGCGGCGTATCGCCGTCAGTCCCCCACTGAATGGCGATAAATTGTCCGTCCGTGCTGCGCAGGATATACCAGTAACCGTTTGACGGGCGGAACACGGCAAGGTCGGTTTTGCCGTCGCCGTCGAAATCTCCGGCGGCGGGTTTATCCGTCGCGATGCCGAACTGCACGGCGCGAACCTGCCCGTTCGAGCTTTGCGCGATATACCACGTTCCGTCGGACGGGCGATAAACCGCCAAATCGGTTTTGCGGTCGCCGTCGTAGTTGCCGGGAACGGGAACGTCGCCGAAACTGCCCGCGCCGAACCGGACGCCCGTGTAGGTATTGTCGCTGGAGCGCATCACGTGCCAGTCGCCCGTATCGGGACGCCAGACGGCAAGGTCGCTTCTGCCGTCGCCGTCAAATTCCGAAGGCTGCACCTGTATCGTTCCCGTAAAGTCGCTCGTCTGATTCGCCGCCAGATTCAGATAAATTCGCTGGCGCGGCGCGAAGGTGTAATCCATCTTCGAAGCCCGCAGGATATAGTTGGCAAAGGTCGGCACGTTCGGAATCGTATAGTTTCCGCCGGCGTCGGTCGTGGCGGTCGCCGCCGGAGGCTGCGGGTTATTCTCGTCTTCCGGATAGCTTCGCAGCTCGAGCGTGACGCCTTCGATGCCGACGCTGCCGCGGTCGACGATTCTGCCCGAGATGCCGACCGGCGCGGGCGGGTTGACCGTGATGTCGATGAAAACGCTGGTGAAGAATCCGCCGTTATCACGCGCCTGCGCCCAGAGCCTGTATTCGCCCGGACGATTCGGCTGCCACGGCGCGTTGAACGTGCCGTTGTTCACCTGTCCGATGGTCGTTGACTGGCTGTTGCCGACCGCTGAAACCGTCAAATGCACGACAGTTCCGTCCGGGTCGGTCGCAGTGACATTCACCGGAATTGCTACGGGCATCGTAAACGTCGCGCCGTTTGCCGGGCTGTTAATCGTCACGCTCGGCGATTGATTCGGCATTGTCGAGACGAAATCAATATCGATATTGTCCTGCGTCGCGTTCGTCACGGTAAACGACGGCGGCGCGAACGACTGCCCGCCGACGGCTTGCGGCGTAATCGTGTAAGTTCCGCCCGCGGGCACGTTGCCGAAGCCGTATGCGCCGGTCGAAAGGGAAATCGAAGTTTGGTTGACCGCAGTTCCGCTTGCCGTCGTTCCGGTCAGATTGACCCTGATGCCCTGCATCGGAAAACCGTCTTGATTGGTAATGTCGCCTTGCAGACGAACCGTCGTGACGGGCGCATTGACCCTCACCTCGACGTATTGCGAATCTTTGACTGCGCCGCTCGAATCGAAGGCGGGGGCGATAAATCCTTGATTTCCAGCCGCGACGCCGGTTAATTGATGCTCGTAAGGCGCGGTCGTATCGGTCGCGACCAGAACGTTTTGCGCGCCCTGTGTGCGATAAAACTCGACTTTCGTAATCGTGCCTGCGCCGCTTGTCGCGTTTGCCGCCAGATTAATGGTCGCGGGCGCGGTGAAAGTCTGACCGAACGTCGGGCTGGTGAGCGCGACGTTGATTTGCGTTATCCGCGTTCCCCAGAAGTTTTCGTTTTCCCGGTGTATATAGCCGAGATAATTGATGACTCTGTTCTGCGGCTCGAAAGTATATTCGCTCGAAACCGGCGTAATCGTCACGCCGTCGTCGACGGTCGCGCCGAAATCCGTAAACAGGTAATTGCCGTTTGAATCGGTCGTCGTCGTCGCCGAAACGTTCGGATTGCCGGAGCTTGTCAGATTAAGCGTGATATTGGGAATCGGAGCGTTTAACGTCAAGTCGTAAAGTCGTCCGCTAATTCGATGATTTATCGGATTGACGACGATGCCGACGGGCGCGGAAGTCGAACTTTGTCCCTGCGAATTGTAAACTTTCGCGGTAATCGTGTAATTTCCCGTGTTCATCACGCGCCAGTTCGCCGACCACGGCGCGCTCGTTCGCCTGCCGACTAAATTATTGTTCTGGTCGTAGAATTCCAGAACCGAAACCGAAGACGAAACATTGGCGGTCAGGGGAACGTCGCTGCCCTGCGCAAAGGTCTGTCCTTCGGTCGGGCTGGTTATCGAAACGCTCAAGCCGGTCGGGTCGTTGACGAAAACGTGAACGACGGGCGTGGAATAACCGCGCAAGCCCTTCGAGTCGGTCGGAATCGCGTTCAATGACCACGTTCCGGTCGGCACGTTGTTCCACGTAAATTCATACGGCGCGGTCGTGTCGGTTGCGAGCGGAATACTGCCGAGCGTCGAGTGATACGCGACAAAATCGACTTTCGCAATCGCGTCGCCGTCCGGGTC
>DATHBC010000557.1:0-6059 GCA_035296345.1 Pyrinomonadaceae bacterium
GAGCCGCAGATTTTCTTCCAGAATCACCTGCGCCTTGCCGAGCATCAGCAGCGCTTCGGCGGAGTGTCCGTTTCTGACCAGCGAGTCTGACAGATTGATGAAGGCGAGCGCCAGATAACGGCGGTTTGCCGGTTTTTCCGGCGCGAGCGCGTAAAGCCTTTCGGTCCCGTCGAACATCCGCCGGTGGTATTCGAGCGCGAGGCGGAAAAATTCCCTGGCTTCTTCCGGCGGTTTGTTTTCCTGTTTCGCTTTGTCGCCGAGCCGCTGGTAATCGGTGCCGATGCGCTGGTTGGCTCTGACCAGTTGTCGAATTTTTTCGGGATTATTCGGGTCGTCGTCGACCAGCCTTTCAATAATTGCCAGAGCCTTCAAATGCTCGCGCAGGCTGTTTTCGAACCCCTGCCGCGTGTCGCCGTAGCGAATCAAAAGCTCGACGAGCTGCATTTGTCTTTCGCTGCCGGCGGGCGCGAGTTTTTCCAGCTCGTCGTATAAATTCAGCGACTTTTCGACCAGCGCGGGCGCGTTTCCGCCGGTTCGCATCGTCAGAAAGGCGAGGCTGTCGTAAGCCTTTATCAAATCGGCTTTCGCCTTCGTATCGGCGGGCGCGTCCCGGACGACTTCTTCGAGCAGGGCGACCGATTTCTGATAGCTCGCCAGCGCGCCTTCCGTGTTGCCGACGTTAGCGGCGTAAATTTTCCCCTGCGCGTCGCCGAGCTTCAGATAAGCGAGCGCCAGCTCTTTTTTCAATTCGTTATCGCCGTGCGCGTCAGCCGCCAGCGCGTCCAGATATTGCAGAGCGTCGCCGACCAGCATCTCGCGCACGGCGGTCGAGCCTTCCAAATCGGCAATCGCGTCGTGATATTTGAAAACGACGGAATTTGCCAGCTGCCGCACGTCATTGAAACGTTTTTCGGCGAGAATTCGCTGCCGTTCGGTGCGGTGCGCCTGCCAGACGGCGACCGTAATTCCGGCGCACAGCGAAAGAAAAACAATTGCCGCCGCCGCGACGCCGATGCGGTTTCGCTTGATGAATTTCGTCGCGCGATAAGAAAAAGTCTGCGGGCGCGCGAGAACCGGCAAGCCTTCCAGATAACGTCGGATGTCTTCGGAAAACTGCCCGACCGAGGCGTAACGCTCCGCCGCGTCTTTTCGCAAAGCCTTTAAAATAATGTTGTCCAAATCGCCCTTCAACAAATGCGGATTGCGAATTGCGGATTGCGGATTGCGGTCTTGTCTTTCAGGCTCGATTTGCCTTGAAAAGTTACCGTTATCCGGATTTTTATTCCGCGTTCCGCGCTCCGCATCCCGCATGAAAGCCGACGAAGGACGAACGGGTTCGCGTTCCAATACGGCTTTTTCGATTTCGATTTGGCTGTTCGAGTTGATTCGATAAGGTTTCCGCCCGGTCAAAAGCTCATACAAAATCACGCCGAGGCTGTAGACGTCGCTCGCCGTGCCGATGCGTTTGCCGAGAATCTGTTCCGGCGAAGCGTAGGCGGGCGTCATCATTCCGAGCTGCGTCGCCGTGCCGATTTCTTCGGCTGTTTCGGGCGTTAAAACTTTGGCGATGCCGAAATCCAGCAATTTCGGCGTGCCGTCATTGGTGACGAGAATATTTTTCGATTTTAAATCGCGATGAATGACGAGGTTCTGATGCGCGTATTGGACGGCGGAGCAAACCTGCCGGAAAAGGCGCAGGCGTTCGTTGACGCTGCAATTTCGCGCGCGGCAGTAATCGTCGATAAACTCGCCTTCGACAAATTCCATCGCGTAAAACGGCAAGCCCTCCGCGGTCATCCCGCCGTCGAGAAAGCGCGCGATATTCGGGTGTTCAAGCGTCGCCAGGATTTTCTGTTCGTGACGAAACCGCCTGACGATGGCGTCCGTGTCCATTCCGCGCTTGATGACTTTGAGCGCGACCTTTTGCGTGAAATTATCGTTTTGACGCACGGCTTCGTAAACCGCGCCCATGCCGCCGCGCCCGATTTCGCGGATGATTTTGTACGCGCCGATTTTTTCGGGAATTCTTGCGTCTGCTGCGCTGTTGAAAATTTCAAAAGCGTTTTTCTCAAATGCATCTTCGCTTTCTTCCTCGTCGGCAAAAACGAGCATTTTTTCGACCTCGCGCCGCAGAGTGTCGCTGTCGCAGGCGTTTTCGAGAAAATCATTCCTTTCGGCGACGCTCATTTCCGTCGCCTGATTAAAGATTTTTTTGATTTTCTGATAACGCTCAGGATTCATCAGATTCAAGATTCAGGATTCAAGATTCAGGATTCAAGATTCAGGATTCAAGATTCAGGATTCAAGATTCAGGATTTAGGATTTGTAATCCTGAATCCTGAATCCTGAATCTTGAATTAAAGCTGCGTCTTGAGCCAGGCTTTCGCCGTTTTCCACTCGCGTTTGACGGTCGATTCGGAAATTTCCATCACTTCGGCGACTTCTTCGATTGTCAAGCCGGCGAAAAATCTCAGTTCGACGATGCGCGCCGCGCCCGCGTCAAACTCCGCCAGCCGTTTCAGCGCGCCGTCGAGCGAAACCAAATCCAAATCAGCCTCGCCGTTTGAAAAGCTTATCGCGTCGTCGAGCGAGATGCGCGTGATGCCGTCGCCGCGTTTCTTGGCGTTGCGCTGGACGGCGTAATTGACCAGAATCCGGCGCATCATCTCAGCCGCAATCGAGAAAAAATGCGCGCGGTTCTGCCAGTCGACCTCGCGCTGTTCGAGCAGGCGCAAATAGGCTTCGTGAACCAGCGCCGTCGCCTGCAAAGTGTGATTTTCACGCTCGGCGCGCAGTTGATTTGCCGCGACGCGCCGCAGCTCGTCGTAAATCAGAGGCAGAAGCTGGTCGAGCGATTCCTTGTCGCCGTTTTGCGCTTTATTCAGGAGCTGAGTTACGTCGGTCATCTGAAAAGATTGGATTCCTGAGCTTAACAAAGGTTGCTGCGCCCGTCTGCCATTCTACTAAAAAAATTTAAAAAACCTAATTATTCGCCGGAGCTTTGAGCTTTTTTCATAAATTTTTCTGCGATTAGAAGCGGAAACCCGTCTCGCGCGGTCACGCCGTTTTAGCAAATATAACGTACAATTACACGGGCGTTTCGAGAACGGGCGCTATCGAAACAAAATCTATGAAAAATAAATTCGGATTCGTTTTGCTTCTGCTTGCGGTCGCTGCTTGCGCGACGGCAATCACGGCGCAGACAAAAGCAAAGTTTAACTACGCGGCTCAGAAAAAATTCATTCCCGCCGAGCTCGGACGGGTCTATCTCGGAATGCCTTTTAAAAGTTTCGCGAAAGGCTTCGATTTCCGCGAGTCCGAAGCGGACGACCGGTTTAGCTGGCTGACGGTCAAGACGCCGTTTAAAAAAGGAAACGTCGAGGAAGTCATTTTCAAAATTCACGGTTTAACCGGGCGGGAACAAGCCGCCGCGATTCGCGTCGACAAAATCAAAGTCAAAACCGAAGATTCCGACATCGAAGACGACCGCGAAATCAAGCGTCTCGACCCGGCGAAGATTCCCGGCGGAAAAGGCGTCGTCTATGAAATCAACGTCCGTTACGGAAAAGGCTTCGATTTGAAAACACAGGCGATAAAAATGTTCGGCGCGACTAAAGACGTCTACAAAAAAGGCGACGATTATCACATCTACGATATGCAGTGGTTTAAAAAGTCTGCCGACGGGCTCGTCTGGCTGATTCGCTATCACGAGGAAACAAACGTTTTACAGCTTTCCGGCAGAATCAAAGGAACGGAATGGGACCCGGAAGCCTAATTTAACGGAAAACGGAAAATAAAAGAATCGCTTTCTTCATTTTCCATTATCCGTTTTCCGTTTTCCGTTTTCCGTTCTTGCAGAACTCGGCGTTTTCCACTAACTTAGAAACTCTTGGACGGTAAAAATTTTCCTTATTAGAAAAGATATTTTTGTTTCATACGTGAAACAAGATTTCACAAAAGCGTCTTTTTGTGTTATTCTATAAAAGTCTTACAGAAAGCAGGACGACAACAGATAACACAAAAGGAGAAAGAAAACATTGGCTAAAGAGGCAGTGGCAATGAGCATGGACAAAGGCAAGGCTGTCGAAGCAGCTCTGGCAAATATAGAAAAGAAATTCGGCAAAGGCTCGATTATGCGCATGGGCGAGCGCGTCTTTGAGCAGGTAGGCTCAATCTCGACAAATTGTTTGAGACTGGACGCGGCAATCGGCGTCGGCGGTTTTCCGCGCGGCAGAATTATCGAAGTTTACGGACCGGAAAGCTCCGGCAAAACGACGCTGGCATTGCAGGTCGTCGCGTCGGCGCAAAGTATGGGCGGAATCGCCGCCTACATCGACGCGGAACACGCGATGGACCCGGAATACGCGACGAAACTCGGCGTCGATATTGACGATTTGTTGATTTCGCAGCCGGATTCGGGCGAACAGGCGCTGGAAATCGCGGAAACGCTCGTCCGCTCGAACAGCGTCGACGTCATCGTTATCGATTCGGTCGCGGCGCTCGTTCCGCGCGCGGAACTGGACGGCGAAATGGGCGATTCGCTTCCCGGGCTTCAAGCGCGTTTGATGTCGCAGGCGTTGAGAAAGCTGACGGCAATCGTCGCGCAGTCCAATACCTGTTTTATCTTCATCAACCAGCTGCGCGAAAAAATCGGCGTCATGTTCGGCTCGCCCGAAACGACGACCGGCGGCAAAGCCCTGAAGTTTTACGCTTCGGTGCGTCTGGATATTCGTCGCATCGGCGCGATTAAGGAAGGCGACCGTCACGTCGGCAACCGCACGAAAGTGAAACTGGTGAAAAACAAAGTCGCGCCGCCGTTCCGCGAATGCGAATTCGACATCATGTACGGCGAAGGCATCTCGAAAGAAGGCGATATGCTGGATTTGGCGGTGGCAAACAACATCGTCGAAAAAAGCGGCGCGTGGTTTTCCTATTCGGGCGAGCGTCTCGGACAGGGACGCGAAAACGTCAAAAATTCGCTCAAGGAAAACACTGATTTGCGCGACCGCATCGAACACGACGTCAAAGTCGCGCTCGGGTTGATTGCAAAGGAAACGGAAGCCTAATTCGGCTCTCAGCAAACCAAAAGGGACGAGCGGGCTTTTTATAAGCTCGCTCGTCCCTTTTTAGATTAAAACCCGGCTTACGGTTTCTTGACCGTTCGCGGCTTATTCACCGAATCAACCGGGATGTTTGCCTCTTTGGCGGGCGAATCCGATTGCGGCGACTTAGGATTCTCCATCGGCGGAACGTTTTGCTTCTGCATATTCTTCGGGTCGGGGATGCCGGGCGTCGGCGTGCCGCCGGGCTTCAACGGCTGGTTCGCCTTTTTCGGGTCTATTCCCGGAATCGGCGTCGCGCCTTTCGGTAAAGAGTTCATATTAACGACAACGGCATTAGCCGGAATGCCCGGCGTGTTGCCCGAAACCGGCAGCGGGCTGGTCGTAATTCCTTCGGGCAGCTGCTGCTGATTGGTGATAACGATTGTATTGGCGGCATTAGCATTGGCGTTTCCGGTCGTTTCGCCCGCCGAGCTGCAAGCCGCCAGATTAAAACCTGAAATCGAACAAAATAAGACGAATAAAAATTTCCTCAACATCAAAAAACTCCTCGCTCCTCGCTGGCTAAAAATAAAAATAGCTGTGCCGGCTTGAATGTAGCGTCTCCGGGGGACGGCGACGGCGTTCAAACCGGCACGGGCAGGTATCAAACGGACTTCGGAAGGTATATTTGCAGTAGCTGAAACACAGGTAACAACTACTAAATTGTGATTATATTCGGATTGGTCAAATTGTCAATACTAAATTTAAAAATAACCCGTATTTGCGCCCGATTCGAGCGATTTTCAACCGTCATTTGACAACTCGAAAAGGCTTCTTTACACTAATTTACTTGCTCCGGTAAATTATTTATAGAGCAAAACGGCTTGGTAGCTCAGTTGGTAGAGCAGCGGACTGAAAATCCGCGTGTCGGCGGTTCGACTCCGTCCCTGGCCATCAACCAATGCAATAAGTTACGGGCATCTTTATGATGCCCGTTTTGCTTATTGAGTCACTATT
>DATHBC010000558.1:0-8080 GCA_035296345.1 Pyrinomonadaceae bacterium
ATGCGCGAGCTTTATGACTTTGAAGCTTACCGCGAGCATCTCCGGCGGCGTGGCGATACGCAGACAATTATGCTCGGCTTTAGCGACGGCACGAAAGACGGCGGTTACCTGGCGGCAAACTGGAGCATCTACAAAGCGAAAGACGATTTGACGAGCCTCGCGCGCGAAAACGGAATCAACGTTATTTTCTTTGACGGGCGCGGCGGTCCGCCCGCGCGCGGCGGCGGAAAAACGCACAAATTTTATTCTTCGATGGGCGAAAACGTCTCCAGTCAAGCCATCGAATTGACGATTCAGGGACAAACCGTCAGCTCGAACTTCGGCACAATCGAGTCGGCGCAGTACAACATCGAACAGCTCCTGCACGCCGGAATTTACAATCATCTTTTCTCGGCGAAAGAAAAGACGTTTTCTTCGTCCGAGGAAACGCTGATGCAGACGCTGGCGGACGAAAGCCTGCGCGCGTATGAAGATTTGAAAAACCATCCGGCGTTTTCCGATTATCTGGCGCACGCCAGCCCGCTCAGATTTTACGCGGAGACGAACATCGGCAGCCGCCCGGCAAAACGCGGCGCGGGCAGCGAAAAATTGACTTTAAAAGATTTGCGCGCGATTCCGTTTGTCGGCGCGTGGAGCCAGTTAAAACAAAACGTGCCGGGCTTTTACGGCGTCGGCGCGGCGCTCGAAAAATCAATCGAGGCGGGAAAATTAAGCGAAATCAAAGCGATGTGCCGGCAAAACTCTTTCTTCAGAGCCTTGATTGACAACTGCGAGATGGCGATGCTGAAATCTTTTTTTCCGCTCACGAAATTTCTCGAAAATCACCCGGTTTACGGCGAGCTGCACCGCAGAATTTTCGCCGAATACGAGCTGTGCCGGAAAAACCTGGCGGCGATTTCGGAAAAAAGCGCGCTGATGTCGGATTATCCGGTCGAGCGGCAATCAATCGAGACGCGCGAGCGAATCGTCCTGCCGCTGGTGACGATTCAGCAATACGCGCTGAGCCAAATCAGGGAAATAGAGGAAAACGGGCAAAGCGACGAGCAGAAAAATACTTTCGAAAAACTGGCGATGCGCTGCTCTTTCGGCATCATCAACGCGGGCAGAAATTCGGCGTAAATCGCCGGAAAAGATTTTTAATTTTGAACGGCTTCGCGCAAAAATCGCTTCATCATCGAGATTTGCCCTTTGTGATTCGCTTCGTGGTCAATCAAATGATGCAAAACCCAGCGCAGGCTGACTTCCACGCGCTCGCCGCCGTCGCGCTCGTAGGCGAATAATCTTTCGAGGTCGCCGTCGGTAAATTCCCGCAAAATCTCGCGCGACATCTCGCTGATTTTGTCGATTCTCTCAAGACAATCCTGCGCGGTGCAGCCCTTTTCGGCAAAATCCGTCTCGGTCGTGTCGCACCAGTGAACGAAACGTCTTTCCTCGTCGCTGAGTTCTTTTCCGGTAATCCTCTCGTGAATCCAGCCCGCTTCCGACTCGCCCAAGTGCAGAATCAAACCGCCGATTTGATGCGCGCCCGGCAAAATTCTTCGTGATAATTCTTCGCGCGACAAATCGGAAACGATTTCGCGCAGCTCCGCGCGAGTTTTCTCCCAGCCGCTCAAATAAAAACCGATTTCCCGCGAGAAACCCGCGCGCGCCTCTAAAGTCCTTTTGACCGTTTCCATAATTTTATTTTGCCACAGAAAAGAATAAGCGTGAATAATCGGGCACGAAATCAAATTTCACGACATCAAACAAAATGCCGCAATCTTCACAAACGAAAAAATCGGGTGTAAGATTAAGCATAATTTTCCACGCCCTTCAGAATTTTCAAGCCCCACCGGAGAAAAGATTTATGAACAAGCGTTTTTTGACCATCGCGATAATCGGCTGCCTGCTATTGCAAACGGCTTTGCCGGTTGCTGCCCAGATGAGTAGTGTTCGGTATGTCATCGAAGACCTCGGCGTGCTGAGCGCGGAACCGAGCAACTACAGTCTCGCCACGGGAATCAACTCAGTCGGACAGGCGACCGGCATCACCAGGGGCGAATTCGGAGAATACAGGCTGTTTCGCTGGACCAACGGCACAATGGAAAATCTGGGCATAATCAGCGGCACGCCCGATGCGCGTACAGGCGCGACCGAAATTAACGATTTCGGCTGGATTACGGGCACGCTCAAAACTCCGACCGAGCAAATTCACGCCTTTCTGTATAAAAATTCGACGCTGATTGACCTCGGCGGCGGGGGCGCGGAATTTCCCGGCGGCGAGAATATCACCAGAGGCAGAGGCATCAACAACTTCGGCGAGGTTGTCGGTTATCAGGGCGAGAATAACCCGCGAGCTTTTTATTACGACGGCGCGACGATGCGCAATCTCAATTCCATGATTCCGGCGGGCAGCGGCTGGATTCTCAAATTCGCCAACGACATCAACGACAAACGTCAGATAGTCGGCGGCGGCTCGAATTCAAACAGCGAGGGCGGAACGCGCGCCTATCGCTACACCGTCGGCGCGGGCAGCATCCTCGCCATCTTCGGCGGCAACTCTTTCTCTGAGGCGTATTCAATCAGCAATCTTGGAAAGACGGTCGGCGGCTCGACAAATCTCCCGTTTTCGAACGGCTTCGCGCACGCCGACGAATTTGGAACTTTACAGTTGGGCGCGCCTGCCCCGTGCGGCGGCAATAGTAAAGCCAAGGACGTTAACGCGCGCGGCACGATTGTCGGCTGGTACTATCCTATCACGGGTCAAAGCGGCTGCCCGCAGGCTTTTAACGAACGCCCCGTTGTATGGACGCAATTCGGCGTTGCTTTTGAATTAAACAACCTGATTGACCCGTCGCTCGGCTGGACGCTGACGGAAGCAAACTCAATCAACGACCGCGGGCAAATCGTCGGCGTCGGAACGCGCGTCATCAACGGTTTCATACGCACCCGCGCTTATCGACTGACGCCGATTCGCCCGGAAAACAATCAGGTTTCGGATTTCGACGGCGACGGGAAATCCGACATTTCCGTGTTTCGCCCGGCAGACGGCGACTGGCATCTGCTTCGTTCCGCGACGCAGGACTGGACGCCCGTGCATTTCGGCGCGGCGGGCGACAAACTCGCGCCCGGAGATTTCGACGGCGACGGGCGCACCGACCCGGCGGTTTATCGCGGCGGTCAATGGTTTATTCTGGAAAGCGGCAGCGGCAATTTCCGCGCCGCGCAGTTCGGCTTGCCGGACGACGTGCCGACGCCCGGAGATTTCGACGCGGACGGGAGAACTGACCTTGCGGTTTTTCGCCCGTCAAACGGCTACTGGTATTATATTCTCAGTTCCGACAATCAGTTTCGCGCCGTGCAGTTCGGAGCCAGCGGCGACAAGCCGGTAGTCGGCGATTATGACGCGGACGGGCGCGCCGACCACGCCGTTTATCGTCCTTCAAACGGCTCATGGTATGTTTTGCGAAGCACGCTCGGATTCACCGGCGTACAGTTCGGCGTCGCGTCCGACCGTCCCGTTCAGGGCGATTACGACGGCGACGGGCGGACGGATTTCGCGGTTTTCCGCCCGTCGGACGGCGTCTGGTATTTGCTTCGCAGTCAGAGCGGGTTTGCCGCAGCGCAGTTCGGCGTTTCGACCGACGAGCCGGTGCCCGGCGATTATGACGGCGACGGCAAATTCGATTTGGGCATTTATCGCAGCGGATTATGGTATTTGCGCCACAGCCGAAACGGTTTTGACGCGGCGCAGCAATTCGGGCAGGCGGGTGACAAACCGATTCCGGCGGCTTATAATCCAGCCGGAAATTGAAGGCGGGTTTCAGAAACGCGTTTCCGAACAGAAAAACGGCGGCTCCGTTGAAAATTGAAACTGGAAGCCGCCGTTTTCTATCGCCGGCGTTTTCTGTTTGGAGCGAGATTGCGCTGAACGCGCCGAGCTTTAATTCACTCTAGAAAACGTATTTGTTCGCCTGAATCAGCGCGTCGGCGATGCGCTGGCGCGCCGCAATCGTATTTACGGGCGAATTGTTTTTCGTAAAGCGTTTCAGCGCGACCAGCATAGTGCGCAGCTCGTCGCCTTCGCTCATCGCGGCTAAAGTGTTTTTCGCTTTCGCTTCGACGCGCTGAATCGCGTCGTTGCAGAAGACCTGCGCCATGTCGGTTTGACGGTCGGCGCCGCCTTTTTCCGCGAGTTTTTTCGCGCGCAGAATCGCCGTTTCCATCTGGTAAGCTTCGATGATGATGTCCGCCGCATTCAATAAGATTTCCTGCTGATTTTGCAGTTCCATCATATATTTCTGCGCCGCCGTGCCGAGAATCATCAGCGCGACTTTTTTGGCGTTTCCGGCGAGCTTCGTTTCCATCGCGAGCAGGCTTTCGTCTTCGTCAAACGACATTTGCGGGTTGAAAATTTCGTCCTGCAAAGCTTTTGCCGCCGGCAGTAAACCGAGTTGACCTTTCAGCGCGCGTTTCATCAATTGACCCGGAATCAGCATCCGGTTGATTTCGTTCGTGCCTTCAAAAATGCGGTTGATGCGCGAATCGCGATAAGCTTTTTCCGCCGGATAATCCGCCGAATAGCCGTAGCCGCCGTAAATCTGCACCATCTCGTCGACGACGTAATCGAGCGATTCCGAACAGGCGACCTTGTTAATCGAAGATTCGACGGCGTATTCTTCAATCGAGCGCAGTTTTTTCGCGTCGTCCGCGCCGTCGCCGATGAGCGCGTCAATCATTCCGACCGTGCGGTAAGTGATTGATTCGGCAACCCATGTGCGAATCGCCATTTCCGCCAGCTTGTGCTTGATGGCGCCGAAGCTGGAAATCGGTTTGTTGAACTGATGACGCTCGTTCGCGTAGCGAATCGCTTCAAATAAAGCGAGCTTTGCGCCGCCCGTCACGCTCGCGCCGAGCTTGAAGCGACCGACGTTCAGAATATTAAAAGCGATTTTCGCGCCGTCGCCGACTTTTCCGATTAAGTTTCCGACCGGAATGCGCGCATCCGACAAAATCAAAGGCGTGGTCGAAGAAGATTTAATGCCCATTTTGTGTTCTTCCGCGCCGGGACGACAATTTTCGCTTCTTTCGACGACGAAAGCCGAAAACTTTTCCTTCTCGCCGTCGACTTTCGCGAAAACGATGTAAACGTCGGCGAAACCGCCGTTGGAAATCCACATTTTTTCGCCGTTCAGGGTGTAATGCGCGCTGTCTTCGCTGAGCCGCGCGCTGCATTTCGCGCCCAGAGCGTCAGAGCCGGAACCGGCTTCCGACAAGCAGTAAGCCGTCACGACTTCGCCGGAAACGATGCGCGGAATCCATTTTTCCTTCAGTTCGTCCGAGCCGAAATAAAGAATCGGTAAAACCCCGATTGAAGTCTGCGCGCCGAAAGTCGTGCCGAATCCGCCGGCGCGACCCATCATTTCCGCAATCACCACGCCGGAAGTCTGGTCTAAACCGAGCCCGCCGTATTCTTCGGGAATCGTCGCGCCGAGCAAGCCTAATTCGCCGCCTTTAGCGACCAAATCGCGCGCGAGCTGCCAGTTGTGCTTTTCCATTTCCGGAATGTTCGGTCGAACTTCCGTGTCGATGAATTCGCGCGTCGTCTCGCCAATCATTCTCTGCTCTTCGGTTAAATCTTCGGGCGTGAAAATCTCGCTCGCGCTTCTTTCCTCAATCAAAAAACTGCCGCCGATAATCTCTTTTTTTTGCGCCGTTGCGTCCATAAATTTTCTCCAAGTAAGCAGTGAGCAGTAAGCCGTAAGCGGTTTGCCCGGCTTCTCTCAACCGTTTTAATAAATTTTCAAATTATCGAACAGAAACAGATGCCGTGAGAAAATATCTGCTCACCGCTCGCTGCTTACTGCTCACCTTCAAATTCTTTCCAAAATTCCCGCCGCGCCCATGCCGCCGCCGACGCACATCGTGACCATTCCGTAACGCGCGCCGCGTCGTTCCATCTCGCGCAGAATCGTCGCCGTCAGCTTTGCGCCGGTGCAGCCCAAGGGATGTCCGAGCGCGACCGCGCCGCCGTTGACGTTGATTTTTTCGGGATTGAGCTCCAAAGCCTTAATAACCGCTAAACTTTGTGCGGCAAAGGCTTCGTTCAGCTCGATGACTTCGATGTCGTCCATCGTCAAGCCAGCCATTTTCAAAACTTTCGGAATCGCGTAAACCGGACCGATGCCCATTTCTTCGGGCAGGCAGCCGGAAGTCGCGTAAGCGACAAAACGAGCCAGCGGTTTCGCGCCCAATTCCGCGGCTTTTTCCGCCGACATAATGACGACCGCCGCCGCGCCGTCCGACATCTGCGAGGCGTTTCCGGCTGTCACCGTTCCTTTGGCGTGAAACGCCGGTTTCAGTTTCGCCAAGCCTTCCATCGAAGCGTCGAAACGCACGCCTTCGTCCGTGTCGAACGTGATTTCGCGGCGCAAAACGCGACCTTTCTCGCCGGTTTCGTCTATGCGGACGTTTAAAGGCACGATTTCGTCTTTGAATTTTCCGGCTTTGATTGCCGCCGCCGCTTTCCGGTGCGATTTTAAGGAAAACTCGTCCGCCTCTTCGCGCGAGATTTCGTATTTGTTCGCCAGGGCTTCGGCGGTCAAGCCCATATTCAGATAATAATCCGGGTAGGAATCGACCAAAACCGGATTCGGGCGCACGCTGTGCCCGCCCATCGGAATCATCGACATCGTTTCCAGCCCGCCCGCGACGATGATTTCCGCGCCGCCCGTCTTGATTCTATCCGCCGCAATCGCAATCGTTTGCAAGCCCGACGAGCAATAACGATTGACCGTCATCGCGCTGACTTCGACCGGCAGACCGGCGCGAATCGCGGCAATGCGCGCGACGTTCTGCCCCTGCTCGGCTTCGGGAAACGCGCAGCCCATAATCACGTCGTCAATCGCGGACGCGTCCAGATTCGGCACTTGCCCGACCGCTTCTCTGATGGCGACCGCGCCCATCTCGTCCGGTCGAGTGTTTTTCAAAGTCCCTTTCGGCGCTTTCCCGACAGCCGTGCGCACGGCTGAAACGATAACTGCTTCTTTCATAATTTTTCCTCTAAATCTTCTTTCTAAAACGATGACAAATTACAGAAGTTTGTTCATCTTCGTATTCAATCGTCGAAATTTTGTAAGTTCCTTTCGGAAGGCTGTATTTCAATCGCGGGTAAACATTATCGCTGCCTGACTCACAAGCCGCAAAAAGAACTAAATCCGAATCTTCAATTGTAAATTCAAAATTTTCATCCTTTCCTGATTCATCGGATAAAGAACCGGCTATACTTATAACTTCATCTTCAGAATTCCCGTAAAACCATCTGACTAAAATTCCGTCCTGACTTTTCAGTAAAGGAAGCCATGTTGTTGCTAATACATCGCCGCCTAAGACAATCGCTTTCCCTTCTCCGACATCTATTAAACCGATATAATCTTCAATGTCACAAGCTCGGTCGTAATCCGTTGCGACTTCCAAACCCCAACGAAAATTTGCTTCGACTACACGCCCGTCAGAAGGCGCGTCACTACCTTCCCAAAACTCAAGATACTTTTGCTCAATGACCATTAGCGGTCCGCCATCGGAACTAACCCATAGAAACTTTAAGTTCTCTGTTTCCATTTTTTATTTACTTATTGAATTCTGCTTGAAAACCTTGCCGTTTTTCATCACGAAACTGACGTTTTTGAGCGTCTCGATTTTCTGAATCGGGTTGTCGCCGACGGCGATAATATCGGCTCGCATTCCGGTTTTCAGATAGCCGCGCGTTTTCTCGACGCCCAGTAATTTCGCCGCGTTCACGGTCAAAGCCTGCAAGATGACGCGCGGCGGGATTCCGGCGGCGACCCAGTTGTCAATCGTTTCAATCGAGAGCCTGCCGCGCGGATATTCTTTGGTCGAGAAAATCACGTCGGGACCGAAAACCAGCGTGACGCCTTTGGCGTGAGCGCGTTTGACCGGGTCGGCAAACCAGCGCGCGTCGAGTTCCTTATTGCCGCCCGCCGGCTCGCCGCGCAGGCGCGCGTCGGTTTCCGTAAACGGCGTCGGCACGAGCGCGACGTTGTTGCGGCGGGCGATTTCCAGTGTTTCGTCGTCTATCTCG
>DATHBC010000559.1:0-3444 GCA_035296345.1 Pyrinomonadaceae bacterium
AAGGCGACAAAAAGATTTTGTATGCTTCGACCTTTGGCGGGAAAAAAGAATGCCCGCCGAATCCGGATTATTCGAAAGGCTACGTCTGGGCGATTTATCCCGACTACGATATTTACACCGCCAAACCGGACGGCTCGGGCATCAAACCGCTGACGAAGGAGAAAGGCTACGACGCCGAAGCGACCGTCTCGCCCGACGGCAAAAAAATCGTTTTCACCTCGACGCGCGACGGCGATTTGGATTTATACTCGATGGACGCGAACGGCAAAAACGTGCGCCGCCTGACCACCGAACTGGGCTACGACGGCGGCGCATTTTTCTCGCCCGACGGCAAACAAATCGTCTATCGCTCGTATCACCCGAAATCGGAAGCCGAGATTGCGCGTTACAAACAGCGTCTGAGCGAAGATTTAATCGAGCCGAATAATTTTGAAATCTGGGTGATGAACGCCGACGGCACGAACAAGCGGCAGGTGACAAAGCTCGGCGCGGCTAGTTTTGCGCCGTTTTTTACGCCCGACGGCAAGCGTATAATTTTCTGCACGAATTATTTTGCCACCGACGCGCGCAAGCGAAATTTCGATTTGGCTTTGATAAACACCGACGGAAGCAATCTGGAACGAGTCACTTACAGCGAAGTTTTCGACGGCTTCCCGATGTTTTCGCCCGACGGCAAAAAACTCGTTTTTGCATCCAACAGAAACGCGGCGCGGGCAGGCGACACCAACGTTTTTATCGCCGATTGGGTCGAGTAAGAAACCTATGAAAACGATATTTCCGGCTTTGATTTTTTACTTTCTGTTCAGCGTTTCGGCTTTTGCACAAGCGGAGCAAAAGTCTGAAAAAGCGGAAAAGCTTATGGAATTCGGCGCTGAACATTGTAGTCAGGTTCTCGGCTATGTCCTTTCTGCGATGGCGGAAATCAGGAAAACTCCGGGCGCAAAACTTTATGTTATTTACTATGAGGGAAAACTGGTTTCCTCTATCTGGAATAATAAATTGATAAGATACGACTACAAATACTCAAATCCGAAACGCGGCGAGGCTCTGAGAAGAGCGAAAGAAGTCCGGCTGACGGTTAAAGACGTGAAATTTTCCAACGGCGCGAAATTTTCCGAAGGTGATGTTATTTTGCTAAGCGGCGGCTTCAGAGAGGAATTTGTGATTGAGCTGTGGAGTGTTGCCGAAAATGCCGAGCCGCCGCGCCCGACGCCGACATTACAGGAAAACGACATTAAATTCAGTAAAGGCAAACCTTTCAAACCGCGCCTGTGCGCGAGAATTTACGACGGATTATGAAAAAACAGTTTTTTAGTTTTTTGATTTTACTATCGCTTGTTCTGAGCGTTTCGGCGCAAAAGGCGCAAACGCCCAAACCTGATTTAACCGAGCGGAACCTGCGAAAGCACGTGGCGTATCTCGCCGCCGACAGGCTCGAAGGTCGGCGGACGGGCGAGCAGGGCGCGACTTTCGCCGCCGGTTACGCGGCGAATGTTTTCGCGCAATACAAGCTCAAAAGCGGCGCTCGAAACGCGGGCGGCAAGCTCGGTTTTCTCCAGATGTTTCCCTACACGCCGCGCGACGAGAAAGGCGACGCGATGCCGAACGCCGCGACGGTCGAAGCCTACAACGTCGTCGGCATTCTCGAAGGCACGGACGCGGTTTTGAAAAACGAGGCAATTGTCGTCGGCGCGCATTACGACCATCTGGGCAAAGGCGGAACGGGAAGTCTCGCCGCAAATTCGACCGCGATTCACCACGGCGCGGACGACAACGCTTCCGGCGTGGCGGCGATGCTGGAAATGGCGCGGCGGTTCGCGGCGGAAAAGAAAAACAAAAGGACGATTGTTTTCGTCGCTTTCGGCGGCGAGGAAGAAGGCTTGCTCGGGTCGAGATTCTACATCAATAATCCGGCTTTTCCGCTCGATAAAACCGTGGCGATGATAAATCTGGATATGGTCGGGCGTTTAAACGAAAATAAACTGACCGTCGGCGGCATCGGCACGGCGAACGAGTGGAGAGATTTGGTAAATTCAAATAATTTCCCGAATGCGCCGCTCTCCGCGACCATTCCGCCCGCATCTCCGTTTAAAGTGGAGAAAGCCGATAAAAACGGTGAAACGATAAGCAAAACTTATTCTAATTTTGCCTTACAGCTAAATGAAGACGGCTTCGGACCGAGCGACCATTCATCTTTCTACGCGAAACAAATTCCCGTTCTGTTCTTTTTCACGGGAACGCACGCCGATTATCACAAACCGACGGACACGGCGGAGAAAATCAATTACGAAGGTTTGTTGAAAATCACGCATTACGTTTCGGAAATCGTCAAGGCAATCGACCGGAATCCGAAACGCCCGACCTATGCGGTCGCCAAATCTTCGGGAATGGGCGGCAGTAGAGCGAGCTTTAACGTCACCATCGGCGTCGTGCCCGCTTACGGCGAATCGAATGACGGGCTGCTGCTCGACGGCGTGCGCGACGGCTCGCCCGCCGCCGCCGCCGGAATCAGGGCGGGCGACAAGGTCGTCAGATTTGCCGGCGAGGAAATCCGCAATATCTCGGATTACACGCGCCTTCTAGGCAAGCTGAAAGCCGACGCCGAATATGAAATCGAAGTCGTGCGCGGCTCCGAGCGGCTGACCCTGAAAGTAAAACCGGCGGCGCGGAAATAAAGTTTCTGGTTTCTGGTTTCAAGTTTCTGGTTAAAAGATTAACGATTGATTAACTTGGAACCAGAAACCAGAAACTTTATTTATTGATTCTGACGCCGAAATAATACGTCCACAGGATAAAGGAAATCTGGAGCGGCACGCGGAAAAACAGGTAAGCCGCGCCATTTTCCATGCCGCCCAGATTGACCTGTTTCAGGCTGCCGACGATGTTGGCGGGCAAAACGGCGAGAAAGAAGACGATTAAAAGAATCGCCGTCAGGCGCGACACTTTCTTGATTATCAGTCCGGCAGCCGCCAGAAATTCAATCACGCCGGTTAAATAAACCGTCTCTCTTTTCAGAGGCATAAAATCCGGCATCATTTCGACCATCAAATCGGTCTGGGTAAAATGCGCCGCGCCCGTCAAAATCAGCATCAGCGCCAGCGAAATTCTGCCGAGCGGCGAAAGCGACCATTTGTCATTCAGCAGAAATCGGTTGACGCCAAATAAAATTCCGAAGCTGCCGAGCAAAACAATTAAAGGTGCCATAAAATTATTGTAAAATGTATTTTGTTGCCGGATACATCCATCATTCGTTCAAATTCGCGAGGACATTTTAGCAATGTATAAAAAAATTCTGTTCGGTTCAATCTTATTTTTGCTTGCCTCGACTGTTTCCTGCCGGCAAAATTCCGCGTCAAATGCGCCGGCTCAATCAGGCAAACCCGCTTCGACCGCTTCGCCTGTGCCTTCCGCGACCGCTCTCGGCAACGACGGCACGACGCCGAC
>DATHBC010000560.1:0-3198 GCA_035296345.1 Pyrinomonadaceae bacterium
TGATTGATTACAATCTGAAGGTTTTGTTTTGCGGCATCAATCCCGGCATCTGGTCGGGCGCGACCGGATTTCATTTCGCCAAGCCGGGCAATCGTTTCTGGAAAGTTCTTCATCTGGCGGGATTTACGGCGCGGCAACTGCATCCGTCCGAGGAACACGAGCTTTTGGAATCGGGTTACGGCATCACGAGTTTCGTCAAGCGCACGACCGCTCGCGCCGACGAATTATCCGGCGCGGAATTTGTCGAAGGCGGAAAGCTGCTCGTCAAAAAAATCGAGAAATACAAGCCGCAAAACCTCGCCGTTCTGGGCATTGGCGCGTATCGCGTCGCTTTCCGAAAGCCGAAGGCAAAGCTCGGCTTGCAGGCGGAAAAAATCGGCGGCGCGAGCGTCTGGCTTTTGCCGAATCCGAGCGGGCTGAACGCTCATTATCAAGTCGATGATTTAGCCGCGCTTTTCGCCGAAGTGCGGAAAGCGGTTGAAAAATAAAATTTACCAGCCTAGCATTAAATTATTGAAAGTTTTACAACCCGAAGAAACGGAAAATATAGAGCGAAGCGAGGCGAGCGTCGGCGGCTTGCGGCTCAACACGTTCGTTTCAAAAGACGCGGATTTTATTGATAAAGAAAAGCTGCCGGTCATTCTGGTTCAGGGCTTGGGAATTTCCGTCAGCTATATGATTCCCGCGATGCGGGAAATCGCTGAATTCACAAAGGTTTTCGCGCTCGATTTGCCCGGTTTCGGCGACAGCGAAAAACCCCGGCGCGTTTTTAATATCGAGGAACTGGCGGACGTTTTAGCCGATTGGATGAACGCCGCCGGAATCGAGCGCGCCGTGCTGGTCGGGCATTCTTTCGGCAGCCAGATTGTGGCGGAATTCGCTCTCAGGCACGCGGAAAAAATCGACCGAGCCGTTTTCGCCGCGCCGACGTTCGACCGCCGCGCGCGAGGTTTTTTCCGGCAATTCTGGCGTTTGCTCCGAAACGCGCCGAACGAGCCGTTTTCGCTGGTTCTGCTCGCCGTCAAAAGTTATTTTAAATTCGGTATCCGCAGAGAAGCGCGGACGCTGCAATTCGCTCTGCGAGACCGCATCGAGGAAAAGCTTCCGCAGATTGGCGTTCCGGCGCTCGTCGTCAGGGGCGAGCTGGACACGGTCGTGCCGCAAGACTGGGCGGAAGAATTCGCCGCGCTCCTGCCGGACGGAAAACTGGTCGTGATTGCGGGCGGCACGCACGGCGTAAATTACAACTCGCCGCAAAAATTCGCCGCCGCGATTCGCGAATTTCTCGGTTATTAAATAAAGGCGCGAATCGGAAAATTATTTAATCGTCAGAGCGAGGTTGAAAAAATTATGGCTTCGGGATGGGCTGAGGAAGCGGACAAGCAGGCAAAGGCAATCACGCGCGATTTGATGGAAGTCGGCAGAACGAAAGGCTTTCGCGTCGAATATCAAAAACGCGAAGCGCGCTTTATGCTGCGCGCCGGAACAATCGTCACGTATTTTTCCGCGCACGATTACGAAACGCCGAAAGGCATGGACTGGCTGCGACTGAGAATAGACGTTCTCAAACAAGTCAAACAAGGCGGGCAGCCGCCGCAGCCGGACGAAGAAAAACAACCCGTTCCCGGTAACGGCTAGCCGTCAAGCCGACCGCAGCCAGCGTATGGATTCCGATTTAAGTCAAAAATCTCTGCCGCCGCAGCTTGCGCGCGTCGTTTCCGGTTATCGCCGGCGCGAGATTCACGTCGGGCAGTCGGGCGCGCGGGTTTTCCGTCTGGAAGCGGAAAATAAAGATTCGCTTTATCTGAAAATCGCGCGGCGCGCGGCTTTTCCTTATTCGCTCCGGCAGGAAAAAACGAAATTGGAGTGGCTCAAAAATCGTCTGCCCGTGCCGGAAGTCTTGTCGTTTGCCGACGATGAAAAGACGGATTATCTTTTGCTTTCGGCGATTCCCGGCATGGACGCGAGCGACGATGCACAGAAAACCGACGTTCCGCGAATAATCGAGCAATTAATCTTCTGTTTGAAGATGATTCACGCTTTGCCGGTAGAAAACTGCCCGTTCGACGAAAGAATCGAGCACAAAATCCGGCTGGCGGATAAAATGCTGAAAGACAAACTCGTCGACGAAAACGATTTCGATGAAATCCGGCGAGGCAGAACCGCCGCGAGCCTGTTTCGGGAATTAATCGAAACCGAGCCTGACGGTGAAGATGCGGTTTTCACACACGGCGATTACTGCGCGCCGAATATTATTTTCGAAAACGGGCGCTTGAGCGGCTTTGTCGATTGGGCAAATGCGGGAGTCGCCGACCGTTATCAGGACATCGCGCTGCTGACCCGAAGCGTTATATACAATTTCGGCGAAGAATACGAAAAAATCGTGTTTGAAGCGTACGGCATCAATGAGCCCGATTGGAAAAAGATTCATTTCTACCGGCTGCTCGACGAATTTTTCTAGCGATTAAAATAGAATAAATCCGGTATGATACGGTTCGGCGATAAAAAGAAATGAATTTCTTTCAATTTTTGCAGCAAAACTGGGCTGAACTGCTCGTTTTGGCGCGGCAGCATATTTTTCTGGTTTTCGTCTCGACCGGCGCGGCGGTTCTGCTCGGCGTCCCGCTCGGCGTTTTGCTGACGCGCAAAAAACGCCTGCAAGCGCCTGTTCTGGGCGTCGCCAACGTGATGCAGACGATTCCGAGCCTCGCCCTGTTCGGCTTGCTGATACCGCTTCCGCTGATCGGCGGCATCGGCGCGCGGACGGCGATTATCGCGCTCGCGCTTTATTCTTTTCTGCCCGTTATCCGCAACACGGTGACGGGAATTTCGGGCGTCGACCCGAAAGTTCGCGAAGCGGCGACGGCGATGGGAATGACCGATTGGCAGATTTTGAAAATGGTCGAGCTGCCGCTCGCCGCGCCCGTCATTTTAACCGGAATCCGCGTGGCGGTCGTCATCGCCGTCGGCGTGGCGACGGTCGCGGCGGCGGTCGGCGCGGGCGGTCTGGGAACTTATATTTTTCGCGGTTTGCGGCAGAACGACAATAATCTGCTGCTGGCTGGCGCGCTTTTTTCGGCGCTGCTGGCTCTGGCGGCGGATTTCGCGCTCGGGCAATTCGGGAAAGCCTTCGATTTCCGAAACCGCGTTTCGCCCGCGCGGCGAAAATTCGTGCCGCTGGCGGCGACTGCAATGGTC
>DATHBC010000561.1:0-3470 GCA_035296345.1 Pyrinomonadaceae bacterium
GGGACCGCACGTGGCGGGCTCGGCAGCGCTTATCAAACAGGCTCGCCTGAACTGGACGCCGGATATGATTCGCACCGCGCTTATCAATACTTCGACCAACCTGAGAACCGCGAGCGGAACGCCGAAAGCCGACGGCAATACAGCCGATTCGATTAACGAACAGGGCGGCGGTCTGATTGACGTCGCGGCGGCGGTCAATACGAAAGCCCTGATGGGCGTCGAAGGCGACGGCATCACCGCGCCGGGAATCTTAGGCAGCCATTCATTCGGCGAAAAAGCGATTTTAAATAACCGCATCAACAATACGTATGATGTAACCGTAACTATCCGCGACGTTTCCGGTCAGGGCGGAACGTATAATCTTTCGACCGTCAACAATCGCTCGACCGACCAGAACGGCGTTTCGACCTCGGTCAGCCAGCCGAGCGTGACCGTTCCGGCGAACGGCAGCGCGACGTTTACCGCTTCGATTTCGATTGACGGAAACGTGCTTCGCTCGACCGACATCAAGCAGTTTCAGTGGTATGTCGTCGCCGAAAGCGGCAGCAAGAAACTGAGAACGCCGATGTATCTGCAAGCCACGCCGAGCCTTCCGGGCGACGCCATCGGTTCTACCGTCACCGACACCTACACGGGAACGGTTCTGGCGAGCGACGGCGGCGCGCAGCGCGACAACGAAATATTTCTCCTTTCGGACGTCACCTACGTCGACGTCCCGTTTCAGGTCGACGCTTCGACCCTGAAGCTGGACGGAACCCTGACGTGGGACATTACCAATACGGGCGCGGGCGTCGGACTTCCCGACCTCGACTTCCTGCTCTACGACCCGAACGGCAACGAAATCGGCAATTCCGGCAATTCCGACGCGCCCGAGCGCATCTCGGCGAACACGACGATTCCCGGAACGTATACCTGGCGCGTTTACGGCTGGGCAAACGGTCCGACCGATTTCACACTCGTAAGCACGCAGCTTAAAGGCAGCGCGTCTCCGACGGTTCAGCCTTTCGCTTCGGACTTTACGAAAGACAACGTGCGTCACGATTTTGACGGAAACTACACGATAAACTGGACGCCGCGCGGCACAGTCGAAGGCTACGAGGTCGAAATGTCGACCGACGGCATCAACTGGACAATCGTCGGCGCGACCGACGGCAGCGCAACCAGCGGCAGCTTCAGCAACGTCGCCGACGGAACTTACAGCTATCGCGTTCGCGCAATCACGGCGGGACGCGTCGGAAAATTCGTGACGACGCCGAGCAACGTCGAAACCATACGGGTTTCGCGCCGCACGGAAGTCGACGCGACCAATTCGATTGCTCCGGTCAATCGCAGCATCACGTTCCCGTCGGGCGCGACCGAACTGGTCACGGCTTTGAAAAATCAATCGACGACCGTGTTTTATCCGAATATGCGCTTTGAAATCGTCTCGATTCAATCCGCCGGAAACTCGGTCACGGTCGCCAATGCCGACAACAACGGCAACGGCACGACCAACGTGGCGGTCTTTGATTACTCGCAGCTCGTCGGCAATTCTCTGGCGGCAAACGCGGAAAGCGGCAACAAGACGATTCGGTTCAGCAACCCGAACACCGTCCTGTTCACCTTTACCGCGCGCGTCAAAGCCAATGTGCTGAACGGAACTTCGACGACCGGCGGCGCGGGCGAAACTTCGACGACCGGCGGCTCGACCGGAACGGGCGGAACATCCACAACCGGCGGAACCACAACGAATAGCGCGGGCAGCACGCTTTCGCCGTCGCGCCTGTTCAAGTTCACCGTCAATCCTTTAACCGGAACGGTCAACGTGACTTTGCTGCAATAGCGGCAGATGCAAACTTCGGAAGCGTAAAAACGGGAGAGGCTTTTTCAAGCTTCTCCCGTTTTTGCTTCTCCGGGAGTTTTACGATTAATGTGAGATTGTTTTAGTTCGCAGGCGGTCGCGGACTTATTCAAACTGTTTTTTGAAATCTTCAAATTCCTGCCGGAACGAATTAAATTCGCCGCGCAGGTTTTCCAGCTCGCGTTCGAGATTTTCCACCCGCTCATTGTCGGCAGAGACGCGCGAAACGCTTTTTTCCGGCGGCGTGTAACTGGCGACTTCGCCCGACAGGAGATGCGCGAAACGCGCTTCTTTTTGTCCGGGCTGGCGTTCGAGCCTGACGATGAGCGGCTCGTCTCTTTTCAACAGCGCGTCGAGCGTTTCGTTGACGTCGCCGAGCCCGCGAAATTCGTAAAGCCTCGCGGTGCGCTCGCGCAATTCGCCCAGGGTTTGCGCGCCGCGCAGCAGCAGAACGCAGATGACGGCGGTTTCCGAAGGCTCAAGCTCGTAAACGTCCGGCAGCATATGTTTATATTTCGGCACGCGGCTCGTGCTGCCGTAAAAGACATAGACGAGATTTCGCTCGCGCAGATTATCGAGCGCCTGCTGGACGGTTTGCTCGTCATAAGAGACGACCGGCTCGCGATTCGTTTTCTGATTGCAGGCGGCGACCAGCGCGTTCAGCGTCAAAGGATAATATTCGGGCGTCGTCAGTTGTTTTTCCACCAGCGCCCCGACGACGCGCGCCTCGACTTCGTTTAGTTTTTCGCTCATAAGATTCGGAGTAAAAATTCGCTTCTCTTCGCGCTCCGGCGCGATTAATAAAGATTTTTAACCGCAAAGGACGCTAAGAGAAAGACGCAAAGGGCGCAAAGAATAATCAGTTTCGCCTCGACTCAGATAGCTTAATACATTTCCCAAGTAAAGTTTAGTGAATTAAAATTCTAAGCGTGAAAATACTTGTAGCGCGCTCGGCTAATGAAATCGAAACGGCTTTTGCGGAACTCTCGCGGGCGACGGAAATCGGCTGCGATACGGAAACCTCTTCTTTGAGCGTGCGTCACGGAAAGCTGTTTTCCGTGCAGTTTTCCGACGGCGATTTTAATGTTTTAGTTCCAATCAGCGAAGGCGTCGCGCTCGGAAAGCTCGCATTAATTTTAGAAAATCCGTCGATTACGAAAATTTTTCATAACGCCAGATTCGATTTGGAATTTTTGCGGGAAAACGGCTATCAGGTGCAGAATGTTTTCGACACGATGATTGCCGAAAAAGTCTTGACCAAAGGCGCGAATCAATCGGTTTCGCTGGCGGAAACGCTCTACCGCTATTTTGCCGTCGATTTGGAAAAATCGCACCGCAATACGTTCACCAGAAACTGGAACGGCATCTGGACAAACGAGCTTGTTCACTACGCGCTCTCGGACGTAATTTATTTGCCCGAATTAAAAAAACAGCAGCAGCTCTGGCTTGAGCGTCTGGGCTTGACGGCGGAATTCGACAGGCAGATGAGGAAAGTGGAAATGTGAAAAAGTGGAAAAGTGAAAAAGTAAATTGAAGATAAATAACGACTGCTTTTTCACCTTTTCACTTTTTCACTTTTTCACTTTTTTACCAGCGATGATACGCCGGATGTCCTTCCTTGACGGCGACA
>DATHBC010000562.1:0-13073 GCA_035296345.1 Pyrinomonadaceae bacterium
GCGACGTGCTCCTGCCTTTTGTAAATTTCCGCCGTGTCCAGCAGCGGCTGCCGCAGCCAGCGCCGCAGAAGCCTGCCGCCCATGGCGGTTTTCGTCCGGTCGATGACGGACAAAAGGCTCGCGTCCGCCGCGCTTTCAAAAATTTCCAGGCTGCGCAGGGCGTGCGCGTCAATCAGCATATAATCGCGGCTGTCGTAGCTGGTCAGCCGCGTCAACTGCTCCGCCGTTCCCGTTTGCGCGTCGTTCAGATAAGCAATCAAAGCGCCCGCCGCGCTGGTCGCCAGCGGCAATTTTTCCAGACCGAAAGGCTGCAGGGTTTTCGTGTTGAAATGATTGAAGAGAGTTTTTCGAGCCGCCGCGAGCGAGAAAATTCCGGCGTCTAATTTCGTCACAAAGGTCGGCAGATTCTGATTGCTGAAAGTTTCTTCCCGTTCGGCTAAAAGAATTTCGGCGGGCGCGAGACGCTGCAATTCCGTCAGCGCGTCGGCGTTTTCGATTTCGGTCGCGGCAAAATCTCCGGTCGTCACGTCCGCGTAAGCGATTCCGGCGCGCAAGCCGTCGCTCGTAAAAGCGCACAGGTAATTGTTCGTTTTGCTTTCGAGCAGGCTCGGCTCGATTATCGTCCCGGCGGTGACGATGCGGACGACTTCGCGGTGAATCAGCTTTTTACCGTCTTTGCCTTTGACCGGCGCGCTGCTCGTCTGCTCGCAAATCGCCACGCGATGACCGCGCGAAATCAGGGTCGCCAGGTGGCGTTCCAGCACGAAATGCGGCACGCCCGCCATCGGGATGCGCTCGCCTTTGCCCATCGATCGCGAGGTCAAAACAAGGTCGAGCTCTTTCGCCAGCAGCTTTGCGTCGTCGTCAAAAGCCTCGTAAAAATCGCCGAGCCGGAAAAGCAAAACAGCGTCGCTGTGTTTGGCTTTGATTTCGAGATACTGCCGGCGAATCGGCGTTTCTGCTTTCATATTATAATTTTCGCACAGAGTGCAAATCGTCGCGTATTCACTTACGCCGAGAGTTTTATTTACTTCAAATTACACGAATTAATTAAAATTGCAAAGCCTTTCGCGGAAAGCTTTTTCGCTTCTTTCTCCGTGTTCCCGGCGGCTCAAATTATTTTTGCAGGAATTTCGGCAGGATTTCGGCAATCGACTGTAGATTTTGATAGATGCGATTCAGCTCGGCAAAGCTCAGAATCGTTATCACGTCGGCTAATTCGTGAAATTCGCGTTCCAGCGATTGCCTGGCGCGGTTCGTGTCGCGCTCGGAGGCGAGCACGAGAAACGGCTTGGTGCGCTGCGCGTCGTGCGCGCGTTTTAATTTGGCGAAAGCCGAATCTATGTTGCCTTTGCTCTGCACTTCAAAAATGTGCGAGAGCCTTTGCATCGAGCGTTTTTCGCGCCAGACGACGTCGTAATATTCAAATTCGACTTCGGCGTCGTAACCCAGGCTCGCGCCTATCCGGATGAGCATTTCCTGAATCTCGCGGTGATTCAGCTCTTTTTGTTCGGGCAATCTAGAAATCTCGAAGCCCTCGGTTTCGCTGGCGACAATTCGCTTTCCCTTTTCGGTCAGGTTCCAGAAACCGCGATTGCGCTCTAAAAGCCCTTTTTCGTCAAGCTCTTTTCCCGCTTTCTGAATCAGCTTTCGCCAGCTCGATTTCGTTCCGTTTCGGATGGCGCGAATCTCGCTTTCGGTCAACTGCGGAAAATAAGCCGTCAGCCGCTCGTATAGAAAACGCACGTCTTCCGCGCCGCCGGTGGCGTATAACTCCTGCAAAACGGGCATTTCGATTGAAGAAGATTTGGGAAAAGACATTTTCGGTATTTCGTATTTTAGATTTTAGATTCGTTTTATCTTTAAACGATTTTCTCGTAATCATCAAACGCCCGGGTCAAAACGTCCGTTTTTAAAGCGTCCAGAGTTTCGGTCAATCGCTGCTCGAAATGCCCGGTCAGGCTTTTCGCATCGAAGTTTTTATCGACCGAAACCGGTTGCGGCGCGGCGATTTTCACAAAAATCTCCGGTTTAAATTCCCCCAGAAATTCATATCTGATGGCGAAAGGCACGGCAGAGACCTCGCCGATTTTTTCAATTATGCGCGCCGCGCCGCGATAAAAATTCAGCGGTCGTGTATCGTTCGGCAAAATCTCGCCCTGCGGAAATATCCAGAGCGTTCGATTTCGCTTTTCTTTCAGCAAATTCGCCGCGTAATTCAGGCTTTTCGCCGCTTCGCGCGCGTTTTCGCGAACGACGGAAAACGCGCCGAGCCTGCGAAAAAGAAACAGCTTTTTCAACTGTTTCTCTTCCATCATGATAAAACTGTCGAGCCGGGTTCGGCGCGCAACCTCGAAAGCGACAAGCCCGTCCCACCAGCTCGAATGATTCGCGTAGATTAAAAAAGGCGGATTTTCCCTTTGCAAAAAATCCAGACCCGAAACATTCAGCGAATGAAAGCGACGCCTGAGCAAATTGCGATTGTAGACGGCGAAAATTTCTTCGAACCAGCGGCTTTTCCTCGCTTCGAGCATAATAAAAATAATTCAATCTCGTTTTTCGTCCGTTAGAGAAGATTTTCGCGCGTCAGAGTAGATTTTCAAACTGTCGACGACGATTTTCACGTGTTGGAAGCGATTTTCACGTGTTAGAAACGATTTTTACTTTGTCAGAGACGATTTTCAGCCGTTAGCAGCGATTTTCGCTCTGTCAGAGACGATTTTCACGTGTTAGCGACGTATTTTCACGTGTTAGAGGCAATTTTCACGTGTTAGCAGCGAATTTCACGTGTTAGCAGCGATTTTCACGCTTCACGATTCACTTTTATAGACTCGCCTGACGCGCTGGCTGATGCCGCAGGTGACCTCGTAGGAATTCGTGCCGCAATGAGCCGCCAGTTCTTCCGCCGAGATTTTCAGTCCGTTTTGTTCGCCGATTAAAATTACTTCGTCGCCGACCTTGACGCCAGGCACGTCCGAAACGTCAATCGTCGTCCAATCCATCGAAACGCGCCCGGCGACGCGCGCGAATCTGCCGCCGACGATTGTTCTAGAGCAATTGGAAAAGCCGCGCATGTAGCCGTCCTGGTAACCGATTGGAATCGTCGCAATCAGCGAATCTCTTTCGGCTTTCCAGGTTTGATTGTAACCGACGCTTTCGCCGCGCGGGACGCGCTTGAGCAGGGTAATTTCCGTGTGCAAAGTCAAAACGGGTTTTAAAACGGGCGGGTCGACCGTTTTCGGCAAAACGTCCCACCACAAGCCGTATAAAATGCCGCCGAGCCGCACCATATTTCCCTTCGCGTTTTCGTAGCCGACAGCGCCGGGCGAATTGGCTAAATCCATATACGTCGGGCGAAAGCCTTTCGCGCGGAAAATCTCGACGGCTTCGTTAAAGCGTGTGATTTGCCGGTTCGTAAAATCCGCATCGTTGTCAGCCGCCGCGAAATGCGTCATCAAGCCGTCGACCTTCAGATTCGTCAGCTTTTTTAATTCTTCGGCAAATTCCCTGATTTCATCAAAGCGAACGCCGATGCGGTTCATTCCCGTGTCGATTTTGACGTGAACGCCGGCGACGACGCCCGACTCTCGCGCCGCGCGATTGAATTTTTCGGCGATTTCCAGACGAAAAATCGTCGGCGTCAGGTGATATTCGAGCAGCTCTCTCTCCTGCCCAGCCCAGAAGCTGCCGAGACACAGGATATGTTTACGAATGCCTTTTTTTCTCAGCTCGATGCCTTCTTCCGGCAGCGCCACGCCGAACCAGTCGATGCCGGCTCGCTCCAGCGTCCGCGCGCATTCCAGCGCGCCGTGACCGTAAGCGTCGGCTTTGACGACCGCCATATACTTAACGTTTTCGCCGATGCGTTTTTTAACGGATTGCAGGTTAAAGGCGAGACAATCGAGATGTATTTCTGCCCAAGTAGGACGAGTCATAATGCAAAATGCAAAATGCAAAGTGCAAAATGTAAAACGTAAGAACAAATTTAAATTCCGAATCTTAAATCTTAATTCCTCATATTTTGCATTTTGCACTTTGCATTTTGCGTTATTTACCTACCAGTTCATTTTTTCGCGCAGGCTCGTAATGTGCGCCGTGTGATGGCGACTGTGCCAGGCATACAGCGCCGTTAAATATTCCAAATCAATCAGCCCGTACTCGGGATGATTCAACTGCCGCGTGAACGCTTCGTCCGACAGCGAGGCGAGCAGGATAAACAAACGCTCGTGCAGGGCGTCGAGCAGTTTCAGCGAAATTTCCACCGGCACTTTCGTCACGTCGGTAGTTTCCGCCCAATCGGCTTCCTCATAGGTTTTTATCGTCGGCTTGTCCTCGGTCAGCGCCAGCTTGAAACGGATGAAGCTGTTCATATGACTGTCGGCGACGTGATGAATCAATTGATGAATCGTCCAGCCGCCCTCGCGATAAGGCGTCTGCAACTGTTCATCGCTTAATCCCGCAATCGCCTGCCGCAAGCGCACGGGCAATTCCTCGATAGCCCGAATCGCTTCGACGCGGCTGCCCGTCGCGCTGCCCGCATCGAAAGAAAAGTTTCCAATCGGAAAACGTAAATCCTCGCTCATTTTATTCTCCAAAATAATTTTCGAATCTGGTAAATTCCTTCAGAAAAGCCAGCTTGACCGAGCCGGTCGGACCGTTTCGCTGTTTTGAAATAATTATCTCGGCTATCCCGGCGTTTTCTTCGCTCGGCTTGTAATAATCGTCGCGATAAATAAACGCCACCACGTCGGCGTCCTGCTCGATGCTGCCCGATTCGCGCAAATCCGACATCATCGGTTTCGGCGGATTACGCGCTTCGGGCGCGCGCGACAACTGCGACAGCGCGACGACCGGAACGCCCAGCTCTTTGGCTAAACCTTTCAATTCGCGCGAAATCGCCGAAACTTCCTGCTGGCGCGATTCGGTGCGGCGCGAGCCGGACATCAATTGCAGATAATCGACGACGATTAAATCCAGCTTTTTCTGTTCGGCAATCAGTCGCCTGGTTTTCGCGCGCATTTCCAGAACGGAAATTCCCGCCGTGTCGTCGATAAAAATCTTCGCTTCCGACAAAGTGCCGATGGCTTCGGCAAGTCTTCCCCACTCGTCGCGCGTCAGAAAACCGCTCCGGAAACGATGCGCGTCGACTCTCGCTTCGGAACTGAGCATGCGCATCACCAGTTGCTCTTTAGACATTTCCAGCGAAAAAACCGCGACCACCGCGTTCTCCAACGTCGCCGCGTTTTGCGCCAGCGTCAGGCACAGCGCCGTGTTGTGAACGCAAATATCGTTGGCGACGAAATTATGCGTTTCCGGAACGGTTAAATCGTAAACCTGTTTATCGCCGACATATTCAATCGAAACAATCTCATCCCAGTAAATCTCGCTTTCCGCTAAATTTTGCAGAAATTTATCGTCCAGCGCGGCGGCAAATTTCCGCAGTCTTTCGCGAGTCGGAGCGCGGCGTCCGGCGTGAATGTTCGAGCAGCCCGCAATCTCGGCGCGGCGCGCCAGTGACGACCACGACTCAGCGCCTTTGACAGCGGAGAGATGTTCCCAGATTTCAAGCGGAATCAAGTCCTTATTGGTTTGATATTTTTTGTCTTCGAGAATTTTCAGGATTTCAGCCAGTTTTACTTCTTTCCCGAAAATTCCGATTTCGCTGATAAATTTTCTAATCGAGAGCGCGTCCGTAATATCAAGCTGCCAAGCCGCGCGCCTTTCATCTTCTTTATATTTGACGGCTCGTTGCTTCAAGGCGGCAATCACGCCGAAACGCAGGAGCAGGTGCTGAACCTGTCGAATCATTCTTTCGCTGACCGAGGCGAAACCGAGCTGAACCTGACCGCTTTTTAAGACACAAGCCCAGCCGTCGGTCGCGAAAAGACGGTTGAGAAACAGCGCGAGAAGCTCTTTTTTAAGCGAGAACACTTCGCGCGGTATGAATTTCTCGCGGCTGCTGCAGCCGAAAACGCCTAAATTCCTCAGCCACAGCGTCAGCGGATTTTCGCTTTTTCCTTTCCCGCCGCCGATTTTCCGAATGCGGAAGGAAAACGTTCTGTTTCGCGAGTTTGACTGAATCGCTTCGACGCCGCCGAACTGACTGGCAGAGACGGCAAAATCTTCGCGCAGAACGGGTTTACCGACAGTAAATTCCGGCGTCTTTTTCGTCAGGCAGCCGTCGCCGAGCAGATAACCTAAAATTTTAGCTTCGCACTCGCGCCAATCGTTTTCTCCGAACACGTTTATCACGCGCGGCACGGCAATTTTCGTTCCGACTTTAATGCTTTCCAGCTTCTGCCAGCCGTTTATAGTTAAAAACGGATGCGTGAAAGTCGTTTCAATTTCTCTGCCCAGTCCGGTGATAACGCGAAAGACGGGTTTAATTCCATCGTCAACAAAGTCGCTCGCCTCCGCCCAGGTGAATTTAAAATCGTTTCCAAGCGTCAGCAACGCCGCTTTTTTACTTTTGAAAATTTCTTCAATAGTTCGTATATTTCCGTCAAACCCAACTATTTCAGCGTTTGCAGCCAAACACTTGCCCATCGACGGGCGCGCGGCGACGATAATCAAATCGGTTTGCTGCAAGCCGGAGGTCATCTGGTCGAGGTCGCGGAAGCCGGTGGAAAGTCCGGTCAGCGCGTGGCTTTCGCGGCGGGCGTATTCCTGCACTTTTGCCAGGACGGTTTCGGCGACCGGCTTGATATGCGAAAAACCCTGACGGGTTCGCTCGTCGGCGAGGGCGAAAATCGCCTGTTCGGCGTGGTCGAGGACGACTTCGGCGTCTTCCTCTTCGGCGAGCGCTTCGCTGGTGATTTGGTTGCAGACTTTGATTAAATTGCGGACGACCGCTTTGTCGTGGACGATTTTCGCGTAGTGCGCGATGTTCGAGAAATGCGGCAAGCCGTAGGTCAGATTCGTAATGGTCGCCACGCCGCCGATGTTTTCCAGTTGTCCTTCCTTGCGCAGCTCTTCGCCGATGAGAATCGGGTCTATACGGTCGCCGCGCTCGAACAGATTCGACATCGCGCGAAAAACTCTCCGGTGCAGCGGCGAATAAAAATCATCCTGACCTAAAAGCTCGATGGCTTGCGAAATGAGCGTGTTGTCCAGCAAAATCGCGCCCAAAATCACCCGCTCGCTTTCCGGGCTGCTCGGCAGCGGTTTTTCGAGAAACTGTTCGCGCGCAAACTCTGGATTCGGTGACGCCATTTACACAAGTAGTCAGTAGTCAGTGGTCAGCAGTCAGTAGATTGACTCGATTTATGAAAAACTGAGTTTTAGATTTTGCTGGATAAAAATAGACCGCAAGCCTTTTGAGCTTGCAGTCTTTGATAATAACCGAAAACGGGAAAACAACCAAAGGAAATTTAAAAGAAAATCTCCTGATTTATTTTTCCGGTAAACTTAAGCTTCGGCTGATTCGTTCGTGTTTTCTGCGGAAGTTTCATCCGCTGCGGCTGCCGCCGCTTCCGGCTCTTCTTCCGTCGCTGCCGCAGGAGCGGAGCCGCCTTCAGCCGTCACGATAACCGGGATGTCTAAAGTCACTTCGCGGTGCAGCTTGACCGGCACGGTGTATTCGCCGGTTTCCTTAATCGCTTCTTTCAGAGTGATTTTGCGGCGGTCGATTTCGTAGCCTTGCGCCTGTAAGGCATCGGCGATGTCCATCGACGTGACAGAGCCGAAAAGCGTTCCGGCTTCCCCCGCTTTGCGCTCGAAATTCAAGCGGATGTCGCCCATCTGCGCGGCTTGCGCTTCGGCGGTCGATTTTTCGGTCGCGGCTTTTTTCAAAAGCGCGGCGCGTTCGTTTTCAACCTTTTTAACGTTGCCTTTGGTGGCGAGCGTCGCGATATTGCGCGGCAAAAGATAATTGCGCGCGTAACCCGCCTTGACTTTGACGATTTCGCCGCGCCCGCCCAAATTATCGACGTCTTCACGTAATAAAACTGTGGTATTAGCCATTTTTTATAAATCTCCCCTCAGTGATTTCCGATTTTCGATTTGAAGAAGAATCTTCTTCAAATCGAAAATCGGAAATCGAAAATTATTTAGTCTCCGACAAACGGCAGCAGAGCCATCGCCCTGGCGCGCTTGATGGCGCGCGCGACGCGGCGCTGGTCTCTGGCGGAAATGCCCGAAATGCGACGCGGCATAATTTTTCCGCGCTCGGGAACAAAGCGTCTCAAATAATCGATGTCTTTCCAATCGACGTATTCGGGCACAGACTGGCGCGGGCGGCGACGGACGAAACGGCGTTGACCTTTGTCCATCCGCGGCAAATCGCCAGCGACGATTTCATTCATTTCAAAATCTCTTTCAGCGTCCATTTTATTTTATAACTCCTTTCGTTACTGATTGTCCTCGGCTTCCGTCGCCGCGGCTCCGGCTGTCTCCGCTTCCGGCGCTTTTGCCGCTGCTGTTGCGGCAGCCGTTCCGCCGCCGCTGTTACTGCCGCCTCTGTAGGAATTGTGACCGGCTCTGCCTTTTTCGCGTTTGGCGCGCAGCTTTTCCGCCGTTTTGCGTTCTTCGTCAACACGCACGGTCAGATAACGCATAATCAAATCGTTGACGCGCATGCGGCGTTCAAGCTCGGCGATTTCGCGACCCGTGCCTTCGATTTCAAAAAGAACGTAGTAGCCTTCTTTTTTGCGGTTGATTTCGTAAGCCATTTTACGCCGTCCCATATCGTCGACGCGCACGATGGTCCCGCCCTGGTCTGTAATAATAGCCTGTAAAGTTTCGTTCAATTTCGCAATATCGTCGTCCGCCGCATCGGGCGTCGCGATAAACATTACTTCGTATACTCTGTTAGCCAATTTCTTATCCTCCTTTTGGCTTTCCAGCCTCGCCGTTTTCCGAGCGAAGCAAGAAGGTTTTTTTGAAGGATAAAGGCTAAGGGATAAAGGCTGAAAATTTCGAGCTTCGATTTTTCTTTATTCTTTATCCTTTATTCTTTATCCTTTAGTTAAATTTCGCCATTGCCTTTTCCACTCCGTCACGAATGACGGCGCGGACGGCGGCGGCGCTTTCCTCTAAAACTTTTTCGATTGTTTCAAAATCCGCTTTCGCAAACTTTTCCAGCACAAAACGCTTTGTGTCCGAGACCGGGTGCGCGGGCTGGATGCCGATTCGCAAGCGTGTAAACTCTTCGGTTCGCAAACAACCGATGATTGATTTCAAACCGTTGTGCCCGCCCGCCGAGCCCTTCGGTCGGAGGCGAATTTTGCCGAGCGGCAAAGCTAAATCGTCGGTTATGACGACGATTCGGCGAGCGTCCCTGCCCGGCTTTTTCAGCAGACAGGCGAGCGATTCGCCGCTCAGGTTCATATAGGTTTGCGGCTTGACCAGCTCGACCGTTCGGTTTTCAATCTCGGCGCGCCCGACCAGCGCGCGGCATTCTTCGCGTCTAACCTGCGAATTCGTTTCGCGAGCGAGCCTGTCAACCAGCATAAAGCCGAGATTATGGCGCGTTTGCTCGTAAGCCGCGCCCGGATTTCCCAATCCGACGACAAGCCAGTTTTCAGACAGCGAAATCATCCGGTGACAGCCAGGAAAATATTACTTATTCGGCGTCATCGTCGCCGCCTTTGGAGTCAACGACTTCCGGTTCGCCCGCTGCTTCCGTCTGCGGCTCTAATTCTTCTTCTCTAACCACCACGACGGCGGCAATCAAAGTTTCCGGCGCTTCGTGAAGCTCCAGATTGGCGTCGGCTTTGATGTCCGAAACGTGAACCGAGTCGCCGGCTTTCAAATGCGTCACGTCGACCTCGATAAAATCGGGAATATTCGCCGGTTCGCACAAAAGCTTGATTTCGCGCAGCGACTGGTCGAGCACGCCGCCCGCGCTTTTGACGCCTTCGGCTTCGCCGACCAGATGAATCGGCACGGTGACCTCGATTTTTTCGCCTTTTGTCAGGCGGCGTAAATCGGCGTGAACCAGACGACCTCTCAAAGGGTCAATCTGTCTGTCCTGAAAAATCACGTCGCTTGCGCCGACGCCGTCGACGTCGAGCGAAAAAACCGTATTGTGACCGCTTTCCGAGCGTAAAATCGCCGCGACATCGCTTAGATTAGCGACCACCGCGACCGATTCGCCGCCGCCGCCGTAAATGACCATCGGCACTTTACCTTCGCGCCGCAGCCTGCCCGTGTCGTTTTTTCCGCGTCCTTCTCTTTTTTCTGCTTTTACAGTTACTTTTTCTGCCATAATTTTAACCTTCTATCGGTCTTTGGTCTCAGCCGCGCAGCCTGCTCTTCGGTCTTCGGATTTTGCTTCCGGCTGACCGCTGACCGCTGACCGCTTTTTTAAATAAACAGCGACGAAACGCTGGTTTCATCGTGAATCGATTTAATGCCTTTGGCTAATAATCTAGCCACGCTCTGCACGGCGATTCTGCCTTCGGTTTCGAGTTCTTTGGCTCGCCCGACGAGCGGAATCGTGTTCGTGACAATTACTTTTTCAATATGCGATTTGCGGATATTCTCCGCCGCGCCGCCCGACAAAACGGCGTGCGTGAAACCAGCAAAAATTCTTTTCGCGCCTTCCCTGTGAATCGCGTCGGCGACCTTGCAAATCGTGCCGCCCGTGTCGCACATATCGTCGATTATCACGCAGTTTTTGCCCGCCACCTCGCCGACGACATTCATCACTTCGGCGACGTTCGCCTTTTCGCGGCGTTTATCGACCAGAGCCAATCCGGCGTCCAGTCGCTTGGCGTAAGCGCGCGCGCGTTCCGCGCCGCCCGTATCCGGCGCGACGACGACCAAATCTTCGAGCGGATTCTCCTGAAAATATTTGACCATCACGGGCGCGGCGTAAATGTGGTCGACCGGAATATCAAAAAACCCCTGAATCTGCGAAGCGTGCAAATCAATTGTCATGATGCGGTGCGCCCCGGCTGTCGTTATCAGATTCGCCACCAGCTTCGCCGCAATCGGCACGCGCGGGCGGTCTTTTTTGTCCGAGCGCGCGTAGCCGAAATATGGAATCACCGCCGTCACCCGTTCAGCCGAAGCCCGCACGAACGTGTCAATCATAATCAGCAGCTCCATCAAATTCTGGTCGGTCGGCGGACAGGTCGGCTGAATGATAAAAACATCCGCCCCGCGCACGTTTTCCTGAATATGAAAATTAAATTCGCCGTCCGAAAACCGCGTCGTATTCGCCAGCCCCAAATCGCAGCTCAAATGGCGGCAAATTTCCCCGGTTAAACCGGGGTGCGCGTTGCCGGAAAAAATTTTGACGTTACCGTTGACGCTCATTCGGGTTTCGGATTTCCAGTTTTTGAATTTTAGATTGGAATCGGAAAATAAGCTTGTTATTTCCTGAACCAATCCAAAATCTAAAATCTAAAATAAAAAAGACAACCCGCCGGTCGCAGAGTTGTCCGTTAGTTTAAAATAAAAACATGGCTGGGGCGGGAGGACTCGAACCTACGAATGCCGGATCCAAAGACCGGTGCCTTACCACTTGGCTACGCCCCAACAGGAAATTATTATTACGTTAGAAACTAATCGGAAACAACTTTTCACTCGGTTATTTCGAGTGCTTCGCGGTACTCGCTCCGCGAGATAGTTGCTACGGCAAACTTTCGCCAGT
This sequence comes from Pyrinomonadaceae bacterium, assembly GCA_035296345.1. GTDB lineage: Bacteria > Acidobacteriota > Blastocatellia > Pyrinomonadales > Pyrinomonadaceae > JALZHR01. Next base: position 11,600 of record DATHBC010000562.1, read on the forward strand.
TTTTTTCTTCTGATTCAAGGGCTTTTAAGGTCGCTTGCCGTGTTTCTTCTTTGTCAAAGACTGCAAAAACGCTGGCGCCGCTGCCCGACATCAACGCGCGGCTGGCGCCCAGTCGAAGCAGCTTTTCTTTCACGCGCCGGATTTCGGGCTGGATTTTAAAAATCGTCGGCTCAAAATCGTTTATTAAAACAGATTGCCGTAAATTCAGCTTTTCGGCTTCAATACGGCAAATTTTGAGAATACTTTTCGGCGAGTGATTTGTCAAGCGAGCGGCATTTAATCCTTCGAAGGCGGCGGCTGTCGGCACGTCGATTTCAGGCGCGACGACGAGCATAAATTTTTCATTCGGCTGCCGCTCGTCAACCGGCGAGATTTCCGTGCCGCGCCCGGTGCCGAGCGCCGTGCCGCCGAAAAAGAAAAACGGCACGTCGGAACCGAGCGCCGCGCCGATTTCGCACAAACGTTCAAAACCGGCGTCGATTTGCCAGAGCCGCGCCAGCCCCAGAAGCGCGATTGCCGCGTTTGAAGAACCGCCGCCGAGTCCGCCCGGCGCGGGAATTCTTTTTTCCAGATGAATCCGCGCGCCGGTTTTCACGCCGAATTTTTCGCCCAGAGCGACGCCCGCGCGGAAAATCAAATTTCTCTCGTCAACCGGAATATGCGGCTGGTCGCAGGACAGCGAGATTTCGCCGGTTTCGGATTTCGAAAACGTCAGGTTATCGTGCAGCGAAATCGTCTGAAAAGCCGTGCAGATTTCGTGAAAACCGTCTTCGCGCCTCTTGCCGAGCACGCGCAGAAACCAGTTTATCTTGGCAAACGACGGAAGCGTGAATGAAATCATAACTGATAACTGACAACTGATAACTGATAACTGATAGTGAAAAAACAAAGTTTTCGGTTCTCAGTTGTCAGTTATCAGTTATCACTTCTCACTTCTTTCTGCCGAGCTTGGTTTTGAGGCGACTGATTTCTTCAGCGCCGGAGGCTAGATTCAAGGCTTTTTGCCAGGCGGAGCGCGCCAGATCCATCTTGTTTTGTTTTTGATAGACGTCGCCGAGATGTTCGAAAATCGTCGCCGAATCGGAACTGCGGCGCACGGCGCTTTTCAGATATTTCTCTGCTTCGTCCAGCTTTCCGAGCTTGAAAAAAGCCCAGCCCAGGCTGTCGAGATACGAAGGATTCGTCGGGTCGATTCTGACCGCCTGCTGAATCAATTTTAAGGCTTCGTCAAAGCGTTCGTTTCTTTCCAGCAGAAAATAGCCGAGATTGTTCAGGGCAATCGGATTTCCCGGCATTTGTTTCAGGATGTCGCGCAGGGTCGTCTCGGCGGCGGCAAAATCGCCGGTTTCCTGCTGTGCGGTCGCCAGATTCAGTTTCGCGATTTGTCTTTTTTCAACGCTTTCGGCGGCATTCAGCGCCAGGTTCGCCGTTTCAATCGCTTCTTTTCCGCGTTTTGCCTGCGCGTAGAGCATCG
>DATHBC010000563.1:0-16440 GCA_035296345.1 Pyrinomonadaceae bacterium
ATTAAAAAAAGAGGTCGATAAGCGCGAAATGCAAAACGTCGAAAACGCAAAACGTCGAAAACGCAAAACGTCGAAAACGCAAAGTGCAAAATGCAAAGCGCAAAATGAAAGACCGGATTTAATCTTGAATCTTAAAATCTAATTCCTTCTATTTTGCATTTTGCATTTTGCATTTTGCGTTTATAAACGTCCTGCATTTACTGCGTTTTTCTTACCTTTGCCTGAGAAACCGCGCCGTAGACGCCCATCAGCAGACCGAATAATAAAAGTATCAGCTCAATGGTTCTCAGCACGGATTTCTGGAGGCTCGGCACCAGATAAAGAATAAAATCGTTAATAAAGCTGAACGAGGAAACCGATAAACCGATTGCCGCCAGCAGAAAACCGATTGCCGCCAGCTTCAGCAAATTGGTCGAGACGGTCGCTCTATCGTCCGCGTCCCGGGCGAGATGGCTGTGAATGTAGCCGTAGCCGAAGTAAATCGCCAGACCGATAAGCAGCCAGACGGCAAATCGAGTCCAGTTCGTAATGCCCAGCTCGCTCATCAGATAAGCGCACGACAGCACGCCCAGAACGGGAATCAGCGTGAGCCGTTTCGCCACCGAAAGATAAGTCATGACGAAGGCGAAGACGAGGAAAACGAAATAAGGCAGCTTGTGCAGAAAGGCGTCAACTCTCGTTTCGCCCGCCGCCGTCGGCGAAAAATCGGTAAAGAAATTCACCATCGCGTCGTCGTTATAAACGAAAAGCAGAGTCATTATGACGGCGAAAACCACCGGCACGAAGATTTGCGAATCGACATACGGCACAAAGCGGTCCTCGCGCCCGAATTCCTTGTCCTTAAACAAAACTCCGGCGCAGACGACCAGAAAAGCGAACAAAGTGCCGATGCTCGCCAAATCCGTCACTTCCGTCAGATTCATAAACAGCGCCGGAATCGCCACGACCAGACCCGTGACAAGCGTCGCGAACCAGGGCGTTTTGAAACGCGGGTGAATCGAGGAAAAAATCTGCGGCAGCAATCCGTCGCGGCTCATCGCCATCCAGAGGCGCGGCTGACCGATTTGGAAAACCAGAAACACGGTCGCCAGCGCAATCACCGCCGAAATCGCGATAATGCCCGCCACCCACGGAATATTCGCGCCTTCCGCTCCGAAAACGAAAGCCAGCGGGTCGCCGACGTTCAGCTTCGTGTAGCTGACCATTCCGGTCAGCACCAGCGCCAGCGCGATGTATAAAACCGTGCAGATAACCAGCGAATAAATCATCGCGCGCGGCAGGTCGCGCCGCGGATTTTTACATTCTTCGGCGGTCGTCGAAAGCGCGTCGAAACCGATATAAGCGAAGAAAACCGCCGAAACGCCCATCATCACGCCGCGTATGCCGTTCGGCGCAAACGGCGACCAGTTTGCCGGAACGACATAAAATGCGCCGAGAAAAATGACGAGCAGGATGATGCCGATTTTCAAAACCGTCATGGCGCTTGCCGCGAGCTTCGATTCGCGGATGCCGACGTAAACCAGCGCCGTGATGGCGAAAGTAATCAGCAGCGCGGGCAAATCCGCGACGATGGAAAGCCCGCCGATTTTCGGCGCGCCCGCCCAAGCCGTGTAAGCGTCAATCTGCCCGCAGTTGACCGCCGCGCCGGCTTTTTCGCATCCGGCTCGCAGCGTTTCTATGGTCGCGCCGTCCTTCATCGCCTCGCCGACCGCCGCAAATCCGCGTTTCGCCGTCAGAAAATCCATCGAAAAATGAAGCGGAAAATTTATGCCGTAGCCTTTCAGCAAGCCCGTAAAATAATCGCTCCACGAAATCGCGATGGCGATGTTGCCGATGGCGTATTCGACGATTAAATCCCAGCCGATAATCCACGCCACCAGCTCGCCCAAACTGGCGTAAGAATACGTATAAGCCGAACCCGCGACCGGAATGCGCGAGGCGAACTCGGCGTAGCAGAGCGCGGAAAAAGCGCAGGCAATCGCCGTAAAAATAAACAGGAAAATCACAGCCGGACCGCCGTTGTAGGACGCTTTTCCGACCATCGCAAAAATTCCCGCGCCGATAATCGCGGCAATTCCCATCAAGGTCAAATCCGACAGTCCGAGCGTGCGCCGCAGGCTGCCGCCCCCGCCGCCGACTTCCGCCTGCTCGTGGTCGCTCATTCCCTGGGCAACGTCCGCCTGGATTTGCGCGATGGATTTTTTACGAAATAAATCGGTTGTTTTCATAATTTCGATTCGATTGAATTTAGTAGAATTACTTTGGTGTGCGAATTTTGAACGAATTTTCTTCGAGATGCAACGGAAATTGCGCGGAATTAATCTTTTCTTTGCAAAAATTCCAAAAAAATTTAAAATTGCGCGCGGTTTGCGAGTTTATTAAATCCGGTGCAAAATTCCGTTCCCATGAAAACCCGTCCGATTCACGAAAATTTAGATACGTCGTTCGTCAACCTTTCGGCTTTGCTGCGCTATCTGCAGCGGCGGCAGTTCGTCGGGCGGGTGCGCGTCGAGCTGAGCGGCTACGAAGCCGACATCAGTTTGCTGGAAGGCAATAAAATGCAGGTGCGCGAGCACGACCTGCTCGCCGGTCGCGTCGCCGAAGGCGAAGAAGCGATGCAAAGAATGCTGATTCGCGCCCGCGAGCCGGGCGGAACGATTAACGTCTACCAGACGATAACTAACGCTGCTGCCGAAGCGCCGAAAAAGGAAGCGCCAAGCGAAAAGCCGAAGCCTATTGTCGCTCTTGCCTCTCCGGTTAAAGCCGAACAAAACGGGAACGGTTTTCCGAAAGCTTCGCCGAACGGAAATTCCGGCTCTGCGCATCAGGCTCCGCAAACCGCCGCCGTTACGGTAACAGAACCGGAGGAAAATCCGCCGCCGAAATCAGCCGCGCCGCCGCTGCCGAACTTTCCTTTTGATTTGACGAATGAAGTCGAAGCCCGAGCGCGGCGCGTGCAGCGGATTTCGCCTGAGGATTGGCAGACGCTTTTGCAGTTAATCGGCGAGTTGCTCGGCACGATTGATAAAACTTTAGCCGAAGCGAATCTGAATTTTTCCGGCGCGCTCGCTAAAGTCTGCGCCGAAATCGCCGTCGATTATCCTTTCCTGAATCCGGCAAACGGAATTTTTGCATATGGAGGCGGTCAGGCGACGATGCGCGAGCGGACAAACGCCAAGCTTTTTGTCGCCGGCGTCAACGAAGCCCTGAAACGCATCCTGGAAAAGCTCGGCGCGAGCCGGAAACTTTCTCAAGCTTACCGCGCCGTCGTCCAGAAAATTCTCGCGCTCGTCATCCGGCGCAAGTCGCTCTACGAAAAATTTTTCATCACGCCGCAACTGGAAAAAATCCTGGGAGTCTAGAGAGTCCAGAGAGTCCAGAGAGTCCGGAGAGCGACGAGTCAAATTGAAGTTATTTCTTTTGATTCTCCAAAGTCTCCGGACTTTTACCTGCGGACCGGAAAATTTTGCGGTTTCAAGATTGTCCGATTAGTGAACAGCTTATAGGGCAATTAAGACGATAACAGTGTTAAAACGTTTTCCAATAGCTTTTAACACTGTTTTTAAAATAGCTCATGATATTTAAATTTTTCGCCGGGAAAGCGGAAAACAGGCGAGTCAATTTGAGAAATCCCGGAAATTTCTTTAGCTTAGATAACGTACTCTGGTATCATCGTCTTATATTTCTTCACTTAATTAGGTAAGGGATTAATCATGAAAAAACGGCTTGCGTTATTTTTAGCCCTCGTCGCCGCGTTTTGTTTCTTCGCTTTTTTCAGACAAACGGCGGAAAGCTCACAGTTGAACACGGTCAAAAAGCAAAAAGAAATTTTCTCGGAGCTGAAGCCGGAACTGGTACAGGCTTCGGCTTTCGGCGTTTCCGTGCCGGCGAGCAGCCTCGCGCCGGCGCAGCCCGAAGCGGGAAAAACCAGCCGCAGGCTCGGTCGCGCCGAAGAGCAGGCGCGCGCCGTAGAAAATAAGCTGCCGTTTCGCAAACAGGTCGCGGGCGCGCCGCAGGACAATGAATCGAATTTGGCGCGAACCGCCGTCGAGCAGATGCCCGCGCCCGCGCTGTCATTCAACGGAATTTCCAGCAGCGAAGTAGCCGCCGCTTTCGGCTTTCGCATCATCCCGCCCGATACGAACGGCGATGTCGGTTTAAATCATTACGTGCAGTCGGTCAACGCTCTGACGCGCATTTTCGATAAAAACGGAAATCCTTTGACGCCGCCTTTTAAACTGAGCAGTTTGTTTTCCGTTCTCGGCACGCCGTGCTCGATGCGCGACGACGGCGACCCGGTCGTTCTTTACGACGCGCTCGCCGACCGCTGGTTTCTGAGCCAGTTCTGCAATAATTTCCCGCCGTTTCGCCAGATGATTGCCGTTTCCAAAACGGGCGACCCGACCGGCGGCTACTATGTTTACGAATTCGTGATGCCGAACGTCAAGCTCAACGATTACCCGAAATTCGGCGTCTGGACGGACGCGATTTATATGTCGACCGACGAATTTCTGGGCGGCGATTATGCCGGAACCGGAACGTTTGCCTTTGATAAACGGAAGCTTTACGCGGGCGAGCCGCTGCCAAGCTATATTTATTTCGATTTGGCGTCGCCGACGACGATTCGCTTCGGCGGTCTGCTGCCTTCGGATTTTGACGGGCTGAATCCGCCGCCCGCCGGCGCGCCGAACGTTTTCGCGGGCTACACGGCGAACGAATACGGCGACGCGCAGGACGCGCTCAGGCTTTTCGAGTTTCGCCCGAATTTTACGAATCCTTCGGCTTCGACCTTTGCCGAGCGCGCCGAAAGTCCGCTGGCGGTCGCGCCTTTTAATCCGACCAGCCCCGAAGGGCGCACGGACATTCAACAGCCGCCGCCGGGCGAGCCGCTCGATTCGCAATCAGACCGCCTGATGTATCGCGCCGCGTACAGAAATTTCGGAACGCACGACTCGCTGGTTCTAAATCAGACCGTTCGCGTTTCGCCCGTCGGTCAAACGTATCGCGCCGGAGTTCGCGTTTACGAATTGCGCCGGAACCTGCTTTCCGCTCCGCCGCTGCCGCCTTTCACCGTCTACGAGCAGGCGAGCATCGGCGATATGAGCGCGAGCCGCTGGATGGGCAGCGCGGCGCAGGATTATCAGGGCAACATTGCCGTCGGCTACAGCTACGCCAGCGAAGAAAAAAAACCGTCGATTACCTTTTCGGGCAAACTGGCAGGCGAGCCGAACGGCGTGTTTCGCGCGGAAAGAAACCTGGTCGAAGGCACGGGCGTGCAGACGGCTTTCGGCTTTCGCTGGGGCGATTACAGCGCGATGAGCATCGACCCGACCGACGATTGCATGTTCTGGTATACGAACCAGTATTACACTCTGGAAAGCCAGGAAGAAAGCCCTTTCGGCTGGCTGACGCGCGTCGGAAAATTCAAATTCAACGAATGCGCCGCCGCGCCGCGCGCGACGATTACCGGTTTGGTGAATACTGCCTCAGGCGGTATCCCGATTCCAAACGCGACGGTCACCGCTTCTGCTTATTCCCGAACCACAGACCAGAGCGGACACTACGGTAATTTACTGGTTTTGCCGGGCACATACACCGTGACGGCTTCCGCCAGAGGCTTTCGTTCACAGACCGTGACGGTGACCGTTGCCGACGGGCAAACCCTGATACAGAATTTTTCGCTCCAGCCGACCGCCGTTCTGGAAAACACCGGCGCGCAAATCAGCGCGGAAAGCTGCCAGCCGAACAACGCCGTTGACCCCGGCGAAACCGTAACGATAAACATCGCGCTGCGGAATACGGGCGCGCAGAATACGACTAATCTGACGGCGACGCTGCTGCCGACGGGCGGCGTCACCAATCCGGGCGCGCCGCAAAATTACGGCGCGCTGGCGACCGGCGGTCAGGGCGCTTCGCGACCTTTCACCTTTACGGCGAGCGCGGCTATAAATTGCGGCAGTCCCGTGACTTTGACTTTGCAGTTGCAGGACGGCGCGGAAAATCTCGGAACCGTTTCCATAGTTTTGAAGACGGGCGTTTTGAGAAATGCTCTACAGGAAAATTTCGATTCCGTGACCGAACCGAATTTGCCGAACGGCTGGGCGACGAGCGCGACCGGAGCGCAGCAAAACTGGAAAACCGTCACCAATCGCCGGCAAAGCCCGCCGAATTCCGTGTTTTCGCCCGCCCCGAATCAAGTCGGCGTTAACGAACTGGTTTCGCCCGTTTTCCCAATCGCTTCGGCGAACGCCGAGGTCGGCTTCCGCAACTGGTATGAACTGGAAACGACGTTTTTGCGCAACAAGCTTTACGACGGCTCGGTGCTGGAAATAAAAATCGGCGGCGCAAACTGGCAGGACATCGAAGCGGCGGGCGGCGCGTTTCTCGCGGGCGGTTACGACGGCGTTCTCGATAGCTGCTGCCAGAATCCGCTTTCCGGCAGGCGGGCGTGGTCGGGCAAAAGCGGTCCGAATCAAACGCCCGAATTTATCACTTCGAAAGCGAAACTGCCCGCTTCGGCGCAAGGACAAAACGTCCAACTGCGCTGGCGCATCGGCACGGACCTCGGCACTTTCCGCGAAGGTCAGTATATCGATGATTTGCTGGTCACGGACGGCTACGTCTGCAATTGCGTCTCATCGCAGACGAATCGCGCGCCGTTCGATTTTGACGGCGACGGCAAAACGGATTTGAGCGTTTTTCGCCCGACCGACAACGGCGGCGAGGCTGATTTTTATGTTCAGCAGAGCGCAAGCGATTCGTTTACCGGCGCGGCTTGGGGCAGCGTCGGCGACGCGGCGGCAAACGCCGATTACGACGGCGACGGCAAAACCGATTACGCCGTTTTTCGTCCGTCGGCGAACACCTGGTTTATTCTGCAAAGCGGAAACGGAACTTTCCGCACGCAGAATTTCGGACTGGCTGGCGACAGGCTCGCGCCCGCCGATTACGACGGCGACGGCAAATCGGACGTCGCGGTTTTCCGACCGTCCGACGGCACGTGGTATATCTCGCAAAGCACGAACGGACAACTGCGCGCCGCTCAGTTCGGAACCGGCGGCGATTTGCCCGCGGCGGCTGATTTCGACGCGGACGGAAAAGCCGACTTGGCGGTTTTTCGACCGTCGGGCGGCATCTGGTTTTATCTGCAAAGCTCGGACGGCAGTTTCCGCGCCGCTCAGTTCGGAACCGGCGGCGATAAGCCTGTGGCAGGCGATTACGACGGCGACAATAAAGCGGATTTCGTCGTTTTCCGACCGTCGAACGGCACCTGGTATCTGCTCGGAACGACTCAGGGATTTACCGCCGCGCAGTTCGGCTCGAGCGAAGACAGACCCTTGCAGGCGGATTTTGACGGAGACGGCAAACGCGACATCGCTGTTTTTCGTCCAAGCACGGGCAACTGGTTTTATCTGCGAAGCTCGAACGGCAGTTTCGCCAGCGCGCAATTCGGTCTCGGAACGGACGCGGTCGTTCCGTCGATTTTTGTTAATTTTTAAGGAAAATAAGTCCGGAGGGCATAAAGAAACACGGAGACTTTAAGAAAATCAGCCGCGAATCAGCGCAGACGGATGCGAATTGACAAACTTTGCCTGCAATTTGAAATTTAAAATTCAAGATTTCAAATCCTTTTTGAAATTTGCCGTCTTGAATTTTAAATTCTTTTTATCAAGCCGCAAAATCTGTTTTGAATCTGCGTTATCTGTGTAAGCTCGCGGCTCGATTCTCTAAAAATCTCTGTGTCCTCTGCGGCTTAACTTTTTCTTAATTGCGAACGGCGAAATTACATTTTGCCGCAAATTGTGTTACAAAGGTTAGTTACCGTTAATAAGCCCGCCGCACCTGTCTGTAAAATCGAAAGGATGTTTTTACGATGAAGAAGTTTTATTTTATTTTTGCCGGTCTGATTCTGTTTGCAGTCTGTTTCGGACTTTTGTATAAAACCAGCAGCGTTCAGGCGCAAACCGAAAGCAACATGGTTTCGCCGAACCTCGTTATCAGCCAGTTTCAGGTTGCCGGCGGCGGCACGAACGCCGCGAACGACGAATTTATCGAGCTGCACAACACCAGCGCGAGCAGCGTCGATTTAAACGGCTATCGACTGGTTTACCGCTCAGCCGCCGGAACGAACGACGTCGCTTTCGTCGAATGGACGACCAGCACAATCGTCGCGCCGGGCGCATATTACCTGATTGCCTCGACCGCTTACGACGGCGCGGTCGCGCCTAATCTCACCTACAATCCGACGACCTGCTCGTGTTCGATGTCGGGGACGGGCGGCGGTCTCGCCATTCGTCAGGGCGCGCTGAATACGGGAACAATCATCGACTCGGTCGGTTACGGGACGGCGACCAACGCTTTCGTTGAAACCTCGGCAACCGCCGCGCCTCCTGCGAATGACGCGCGCGCGCGGCACAATGTCGGCTGTCAGGACACGGACAACAACGCCAACGATTTTCTGCTGATAAGCCCGGCGCAGCCGCGCAACAGCGGTTCGACGCCGAACGTCTGCGCGGGCGGCGGCAATTCGATTTTCATCAGCGGCGCGGCTAATCCGAATACGATTCTGCCCGGCGGCACGACCTTGTTTACCGCGGCGGTTTCTCCGGCAACCAATCCGCCGAGCACGTTTCTGACCGTGGTCGGTAATCTGTCGCAGGTCGGCGGCGCGTCTTCGCAAACCTTTTTCGACAACGGAACGAACGGCGACGTCACGCCCGGCGACAATATATTTTCTTATCTGCATACCATTCCGACGACCGTCGGCGCGGGCGCAAAGTTCGTTCCTGTCGTCGCCGCCGACGCGCAGGGACGCTCGGCGCTGACCAACATCACGCTGACCGTCTCAGTGCCGCCGAACAACGACCAGCCGCTTCTTTTCGGCAATCCGAGCAATGCGACGACCGACGTGGCGAACGAAAACAATTATCTGATGGTCAAGCCGCAATATACGCTTTCGTACAATCGCAGCCGCGCGACGGCTAACTGGGTGGCTTGGCGCTTGGATTCGAGCTGGATTGGCGACGCGCCGCGACAGGACGATTTTCGCCCCGACCCGCAATTGCCCGACGGCTGGTATCGGGTGACCGACCAGGATTATTCCGGCTCGGGCTACGACCGCGGTCATATGACGCCTTCGGGCGACCGGACGCGCTCGGTTCCCGACAATTCGGCGACGTTTCTGATGACGAACATCGTGCCGCAACTCGCGGCGAACAATCAGGGACCGTGGGAAGAATTCGAAACTTACTGCCGGCAGCTCGCGCAGGCAGGAAACGAGCTTTATATCATTTCCGGCGTCGAAGGCAACATCGGAACGATTGCGCAGGGCAGAATCGTCGTGCCGCGCACGACCTGGAAAGTCGTCATCGTGCTGCCGAACGGCGCTGACGATTTGCAGCGCGTCAGCAAATCGACGCGCGTCATCGCCATCGTCGTCCCGAATTTTCAGCCGCTGAACATCAACGCGCCGTGGCGGCAGTTTCGCAAGAGCGTCGACCAGGTCGAGGCTTTGACCGGGTATAACTTCTTTTCCAACATTCCGAAAAATACGCAGGAAATTATGGAAAGACGCCGCGACGTGCAGTAATTGGTAAAGGAAACGGGACGCCGATTTTTGAGATTGTTTGAGATTAATTAGGATAAAACCTTAAGTAATCCTGCTACATCTGAATATATCGAGCGTCCCGTTTTCTCTTTCGATTTGCCCGCAACAAATATTTTAAGTTATGAAGAATCTTTTTTCCGTTTTATTTCTAATCGCTTTAGTTTTCGTTTCCGGCGTATCGGCGCAAAAGAGCCGTACAATCGGCGAGATTCAGGGCGATAAATTCGCCTCGCCCTTTGATAAGGAGCAGGTTCGCGTCAGCGGCATCGTCACGGCGCGCACGCGCAACGGCTTTTTTATCCAGACGCCCGACGACAAAACCGACAATAATCCGAACACTTCCGAAGGGATTCTGATTTTCACGCGCACCGAACCGGGCAGCGAGGCGACCATCGGAAACCTGGTGACGGTCACGGGAACGGTCGATGAATTTCGCCCGAAAAGCGAGCCGGCGAGCCTGCCGATTACGGAAATCAGATTTGCCAAAGGCAAGGACACCGTCGAGGTCGAGTCGAAAAACAATCCGCTGCCGAAACCCGTCGTTTTGACCGTGCAGGATTTCGCCTCGAATAAAATCGACCAGATGGAAAAATACGAGGGAATGCGCGTTTTTGTCGAAACGCTGACGGCGATTTCGCCGACCGGCGGCAGGGTCGAAGACAAAACCGCGACCGCCCAATCGAACGGGACTTTCTTCGCCGTCGTCAAAGGCATGCCGCGCCCGTTTCGCGAGCCGGGAATGGACATTTACGATTACGTGATGTCGCCGGACAAGGACAAGCTGAAAAAAGATTATCCGAAAATGCCGATTTTCGATAACAATCCCGAAAGATTGCGAATCGAGAGCACGGCGCAGCTCGGCGCTTCCGCGATTGACGTCAACTCGAAAGCGGAAATTAAAAATCTGTCGGGCGTCGTGCATTATACTTATCGCACCTACACGATTTACGTCGACGTCGACAGCAAGCACTCGATTTCAAACGTCATTAAGCCCGTCGTCCTGCCGCCGGCAAACGACCGCCAGTTTTCGATTGTCGCCGCGAATCTGGAAAACTTTTTCGACGACGAAGACGACCCTTCGATGAAGGAAGACATCGTCACCAAAGAAGCCTTCGCGCTGCGCCTGAAAAAAATCTCCGGCGCGATTCGCGAATACTTGCAGATGCCCGACATCATCGGCATCATCGAGGCGGAAAATCTCTCGGCGCTGAAACGTCTCGCCGAAAAAATCAACGCGGACGCCGTCGCGACCGGAAAGCCGAACCCGAAATACGAAGCGTTTCTGGTTGACGGCAACGACGGGCGCGGCATCGACAACGGTTTGCTGGTCAAAACGTCGCGCGTCGAAGTCGTCAGCGTCAAACAGTTCGGCAAGGAAGAAAAATACGAAAATCCGGTCAGAAAAAGCGAATTTTCCCTGAACGACCGCCCGCCGCTGCTGCTCGAAGCGAAAATTATGGACGCGAAAACGAACAAGCCGTTTGCCGTCACGGTCGTCGTCAATCACCTGAAATCTTTCAACGGCTACAACGACGCAAAAGACGCGCCGAACGTGCGTCTGAAAAAACGCCTGCAAGCCGAATATCTGGCGAAACTGGTCAACGAACGGCAAAAGGCGAATCCGAGCGAAAAAATTCTGCTCATCGGCGATTTTAACGCTTACCAGTTTAACGACGGAATCGTCGACGTTATCGGCACGATAAAAGGCACGCCCGCGCCGAAAGAGCAGGTTTTAAATCCTTCGGAAGATTATCTGAACCCGGATTTGACCGATTTGGTCGACTTGATAAAAGCCGACCAGCGCTATTCCTACAGCTTTGACGGAAACGCGCAGGTGCTCGACCATTTTATCGCCAACGACGCGATGAAAAAACATCTCGCCGGCTTCGGCTACCTGCGCATCAACGCCGATTATCCGGAAACGCTGCGCGGCGACGCCAGCCGCGTCGAGCGATTTTCCGACCACGATATTCCGGTCGGATATTTTACTTTCGAAGAGCAGGCTGCGCCGAAAAATTAAGACCCGGTCTTTATAAAATATAGTATTGTATTCGTTATGACGACCATCACCATTTTGCCCGAAGAAAAAAATTTTCGGGCAGTCGCCGGAGAAAAAGAATCAATCGGTCGCACGGCGGGCGAGGCTCTGGACGCGCTGACAGCGCAGCTTGACGAAGAAGAAACCGGAACGCTCGTCATAGTTCAAAACCGGCGTTCCGATAAGTTTTTTAACGCCTCACAGCAAAAGCGTCTGACTTCGTTGATGGAAAAACGCAAAACAGATACGCTTTCCGCTGCCGAAGAAACCGAATTGGAAAATCTGATTGAAACGGAACTTAACGGCGCGCGGCAAAGAGCGGAAGAACTGCTTCACGAATTAAAGCCATGAATCCGAATTATGCGTTTGTCGCCAGCCGCGCCGGACACATTTGCGAATATTGTCATGCGCCGTAAGCCGTCTTTAATCTTCCGTTTGAAGTCGAACATATTAAGCCGCTTTCTCAAGGCGGGGACGATTCGAAAAATAATTTAGCTTTGTCCTGTCGTTCCTGCAATCTCTATAAATCCGATTCGGTTTCCGGTTATTACGAGGCACTTGAAAACGAAGAGATTCAATTTATTCAAGCGAGACTTTTTAACCCGCGAAGAGATGTCTGGAAAGAACATTTCGCTCTCGACAGAAGGACAGGTAAAATTAATGGCTTGACTCCTATCGGAAAAGCGACGATTTCCCGCCTTAAAATAAATAGCGAGTCACAGTTAACAGCTCGTATCTCGTGGTCAAAGCTCAGGTTATTTGAGTAGTTATTTCTCGCGCATTTTATAAGCCTGCACGGCTTCCGCCGCGCCTTCGTGCATGATTTCCGGTTTGTGATAGCGCCAGTATTTTTCGTATTCCTCGTCGCTCATCGCCGTGTTTATTTCGCGGTGTTTCCGTTTCAGAAAACTCTCGCACCACTGGCGGATTTCGGGGCTCTGGTTGAGCGCGGTGCGCGCGCCGTGCATTAAATTATCGCGTTCCATAAATTTACCTCCGTTTGTGCTATTGTAAAACTTTACGAATAAATTTGCGTAAAAATCAATCGAGAAAAGATGTCGGATGTCGGATGTCGGATGTCAGTAAAAATCCAACCAATCACCGGTATCCGACATCCGACATCTGACATCTTTATTTTGGAGTTATTCTAGCGTGAAAAAATTTTTCCTGTTTTCGCTTCTGGCTATTTTCTTCAGCTTAGCCGATATAAATTTTGCCCAAACGGGCGCGCCGACGCCTAAAACGCCGGCGGTGACGCCGAAAAATCAAACGACCAAATCGCAGGACGCTCCCGTCATTCCGTTCGTCAACCGGGTTTTGCCGAACGGGCTGGAAGTCATCGTGCTGTCGGACGCGTCGGTTCCGATTGTGACGGTCGAGCTGGCGGTGCGCAACGGTTCGTTTACCGAGCCGCCCGAGCTGAGCGGTCTTTCGCATCTTTACGAGCATATGTTTTTTAAAACAAACCGCTCGATAATGATTTTCCGCTGCGAGCAGATTCAAGGCTACAGAAGATTCGATTTGTATCGACAGAACAACTGCGACGAACACCTGAAATACAAATCGGAAATCGGCGACGGCGCTTATCTGGGCGAAATCGGCAATCTCGGCATCACTTATAACGGCACGACGCGCGAAGAAGTCGTCAATTATTATTTTACGACGACCAGCCCGTATGTCTCGACGGCGATTAAATTTATCAACGACGCGGTGCGTTTTCCGGTTTTTGACGAAGGCGAGTTCGAGCGCGAAAAACAGGTGGTCATCGGCGAAATCGACCGCAACGAATCGAACCCGTATTTCTATTTGCAGCGCAATCTGATGGACAAGCTTTTCTATAAATACCCGACGCGCAAAAACGCGCTCGGCTCGCGCGAATCCATCAACACGGCGACGACCGAGAAAATGCGCACGATTCAAAACCGTTATTATGTGCCGAACAATTCGGCGCTCGTCGTGACGGGCGACGTCAAACCGGAAGAAGTTTTTCGCATTGCCGAGCAAACTTTCGGAAGCTGGAAAAAACGCGAAAAAGACCCGTTCACGGAATTTCCTCTGGTCGAGCATCCGCCGCTGGCGAAAAGCGAGGGAATTATCGTCGAACAGCCGGTCAATAATGTTTTGATTCAAATCGGCTGGCACGGACCTTCAATCGGCAAGGACAACCCGGCGACTTACGCGGCGGACGTTTTCTCGTATATTCTGACGCAGCCGGATTCGCGTTTTCAGCGCGCGCTCGTCGATACCGGGCTGGTCGTCGCGGCTGACGTCACCTATTACACGCAGCGCAACACGGGACCGATTACCTTAACGCTGGTGACGACGCCGGAAAAAGCCAAGCCCGCGCTCGCCGCCGCCTACGCCGAGCTCGCTAAATTTACCAGCGCCGATTATTACACCGGCGAAGAACTGGCGAACGCGACGACTTTGATGGAATCCAGGGATTTGTTCGAGCGCGAAAAACTCAGCGAATACGCGCACACCTTAAGCTTCTGGTGGTCTTCGACCGGAATCGACTATTTCCGCAGTTATCACAAGAATATGCGCGCCGTGACGCGCGAGGAAATCAATCGCTACGTGAAAACTTACATTCAGGGCAAGCCGCACGTCGGCATCGCCCTGATTTCGACGCAGTCGCAGCAAGAGGCAAAATTAACGCCCGAAGATTTGATTGGAAAATAAATTTATGAAATTGGTCAGCAGTCAGCAGTCAGCGGTCAGCAAATTTTTATCGCTGGCATTTATAGTTTTATCTTTTGTTTCAATAGGTTTTGCTCAGGACGCCGGGCGCGCCAGCTTGTCGGCGCAGGTCGCGCAGGTCGCGGAATTTGAAGTAAACGGCTTAAAAGTTCTGGTCAAGCGTCGTCCTTTAAGCCCGACGGTCGCCGCCGGACTTTTCATTCGCGGCGGCGTGAAAAACGTGACGGCGCAAAACGCCGGAATAGAGAATTTTATGCTGAGCGCGATGACCGAGGGCAGCAGGACTTTCCCGCGCGACACGCTGCGCCGCGAGCTTGCCAGAACCGGAAGCTCCATCGGTTCGAGCGCCGGTTACGATTTCAGCGTCGTCAGTCTCGCTTCGACGCGGCAGAATTTCGACCGCTCGTGGGAAATTTTCACCGACATCGTGCTGAATCCGGGTTTCGCCGCGGCGGACGTCAACCTGGCGAAAGACAGAATTTTGACCAGCTTGCGCGACGATTCGGACGACCCCGACGGGTTTTTGCAGGTTTTGCAGAACAAGGTCATTTATGCGAATCACCCGTACGCGAACGACCCGCGCGGCAGCGTGGAAACCGTTTCCAGGTTTACCGCCGAAGATTTGCGCGCTTATCACCGGAAAGCGATGCAGACCTCGCAGCTTTTGCTGGTGATTGTCGGCGATTTGGACGCGACTGATTTGCAGAAGCGCATTACCGATTCGTTCGGCAGCCTGCCGAAAGGCAGCTACAAGGAAACGCCCGCCGGCGCTTTTGATTTCGCGCAGCCGACGCTCGATATAACGACGCGAGCTTTGCCGACAAATTATATTCAGGGCGTTTTCGACGCGCCTTCGCTGTCGAATCCGGATTTCTACGCGATGCGCGTGGCGACGACGCTTTTGCGCGACCGCGTTTTTGAAGAAGTCCGCGTCAAGCGTAATTTGTCTTACGCGCCCAGCGCGGATATGAATGCGCTCGGCGTCAGCACGGGAAACATCTACGTGACGGCGGTCGATGCCAATCAGGCAATCAGCGTGATGCTCAACGAAATCAAGAATCTGAGAGACGAAAAGGTTGAAGAGCGCGAAATTTCGGGCGTGACCGGACAGTTTTTGACGACTTATTTCGTCGGGCAGGAAACCAACGCCGCGCAGGCTGCCGAGCTTGCCAAATACGAGCTTATAGGCGGCGGCTGGCGCAATTCGTTCAGCTTTCTGGATAAAGTCAAACAGGTCAAGCCGTCGGACGTGCAGCGCGTCTCGCAGAAATATATGAAGAATCTGCGCTTTATCGTGCTCGGCAATCCGAACGCGATTAAACGCGAAATCTTTTTGCAGAAAACCGTTCCGGGCGGACAATAAAAAACGAAGAAAGGGACGCTGATTTTTCAGGATTGTTTGGGATAAATTAGGATTTAAATCTTAATCAATCTTATTCAAGCTTAAAAAATCAGCGTCCCTTTCTTTTTTTACGGATAGATAAAATTCGGGTTTCTATCTAAAGTTCAAACCGTCCTTCCCGTTCTTATTTCCCTTATTTTCCACCGGCGGCGGCTGAGGTTTCGGCTCGGGCTTCGGTTCTTCGCGGCGCGGTTCCGGTTTCGGCTCTTCGCGGCGCGGTTCTTCGCGTCGAGGCTCTTCGCGCGGCGGCGGCTCATTTCGCACCGGGGGAGATTCCTGCCGCGGGCGCGCTCTGGGTTCTTCGCGCGGCGCGGGCGGAATGTAAACCGGCATCTGATTTTCGTCGCGACGCGGTTTCACGATGGGCTGGTCGCCGCTTCCGTCGCGGTCGCGCGGTCTCTCGCGCTGCGGGCGCACCGGAGTTTCGTTTCGCGGCGTCTGATTGTCAGTATTATTGTCGCCGTCCGGTCTGACCAGCGGACGCACGGGCGGCTGACGCTCGATAGCTCCGGTCGGGCGAATGTCCCTGCCGCCGTTGCCGCCTTCAATCCCGTTTTTGACCTGACCGCCGCCGCTTGATTCTCCCTGACGATTAACCGGCTTTCTGTCTTCAAAAACTTTTTTCCGGCGAATTTCCTCGTCCATCGGAACGCCCGCTTTGCGCTCGATAACTCCGGTTTTGGCAACCGGCTC
>DATHBC010000564.1:0-4742 GCA_035296345.1 Pyrinomonadaceae bacterium
AAATTACCGGCGACCAGAATCCGCCCGTCGGGCTCCGCGAGCAGATCGTCAATCGTCGAGAAAATATTAAAGATTGTATTGTAAGACGAATCCAAACCGCCGCCCGCGGTGAGTCGCGCAATACCTTGCCGCGCCGTCCCGTTGACGCTGGAAAAACTTCCGCCGATGAGTATCCTGCCGTCCGGCTGCGAAACGATTCTCGCCACTGAATTATTCGTTCCGGCGTTGAATGACAAATCGAGACTCCCGTCCGGCAGAAGCCGCGCTAAGGAGCTGCGCGGGCTGCCGCCGAACATCGCAAAGCTGCCTCCGACCAGAATTTTTCCGTCCGGCTGAACGGTAATCGCGCTCACTGCCGAGTCTTCCGCTCCCGTTCCGGCGGTAAAGCTCTGGTCAAGCGTGCCGTCCGCGTTAACGCGGGCGAGGCGGCGGCGCTCAACGCCTCCCATCGTTCCGAAATACCCGCCGACGAGTATCTGACCGTTCGGTTGAAGAGCAATTTTCAGAACGACATTATTAGCGCCTGCAGGCAGAAAATTCGCGTCCACAAACGCGCCGTCCGCGCTGAGCCGGGCGATGTAGTTTCGGGAAATGTTATTCACCGCCGTAAAATAACCGCCGATAATAATCCGCCCATCCGGTTGCACAGCGATTGCGGAGACAAGCGCGCTTACCGATGCCTGAAAGGCGGTATCGACACTCCCGTCCGCATTGAGGCGAGCGATGTTTCGGCGCGCTACGCCGTTGATGCGCGTAAACTGACCGCCGACGAGAATCTTTCCGTTCGGCTGCACGGCAATCGCCGTGATAACGCCCTGCTGCTCGACCAGCGGGTTGAAAGCAGTGTCAATACTTCCGCTGGAGCTAATGCGGCTGAGAAATGCGAAATTGCCGCCGAGGACAATGCGTCCGTCCGCCTGTACGACAATCGCGTTGACAGACGGCGTATCAGGGGCAGGCGGGTTGAATGTCGAATCGACCGTGCCGTTTGCATTAAGCCGCGCGAAGCGGCGGCGGGGCGTCCCGTTAACGGTTTGAAAGCTCCCGCCGACAAGCAGTTTTCCGTCCGGGAGCAGGATTATCTTGGCGACCGTGCCGTCGGTCGTGTTGCTGGTGTTAAATGAAGCGTCGAGACTCCCGTCCGCGTTAATGCGGGCGAGCCTCAGACGCGGCGAGCCGTTATAATCGGTGAAATTCCCGCCGATAATAATTTTTCCGTCCGGCTGAACTGCAATTGTTTCGACGTTATTATTCGCACCAGTGCCGGGGTTGAACGTAGAATCAAGCGAGCCGTTATTGTTGAGTCTGGCGATGCCTCTTCGCGCCGTTCCGGCGAATGAAGTAAAATAGCCGCCGACCAGAACTTTTCCGTCCGGCTGCACCGCCAGCGCGTTGACGAGACTGTCCGCCCCCTGCTGCCCGATGTCAAAGGTAGTATCGAAGCTGCCGTCCGGGTTCAGCCGGGCGACGTCGCGTCGCGGCGAGCCGCCCAAATTGTAAAACAGGAAACCCGCCACGATTATTTTTCCGTCAGGCGCTAACGTCATCGCCTCGATTAAATTGTTTAAGCCGAAAGGAGAGATAAAACCTGCGTCCAGACTGCCGTCCGCGTTGAGCCGCGCCACACACGACTGCGCTGCGCCGTTGATGCTGATAAATCCTCCGGCGACGAGAATCTTGCCGTCGGACTGGACGATAATTGAAAAAACGGTGCGTATCGCTCCGCCGAGCACGGGGTTGAATGTCGTATCGAGAGTGCCGTCCGCGTTGAGCCGTGCCAGAGAGGTGCGTCCCGCTCCGTTAGCGCGCAAAAACGTTCCGCCGATGAGCAGTTTCCCGTCCGCTTGCTCGGCAACCGTTTTTATCACTAAGCCTTTGTCAAGCACTTCCGGGTTAAAGGAATTGTCAATTTTCAGATTGGCGGCGAGAGTTGAGGTGCTGAATAACAACAGCAAAAAGCCAGCCAAGATGTTGCTCAATACTGTTGAAGTGATACGAATTTTAAACATTTGTGTTCTCCTTCCGAAGGCGGAATATTCTTTTACCGGTAAGAAATACGGTTTCAAAGTGACGTGAAAAGCGGTCTTTTGTTATCCTAAACACGGTTCAGGAACTTCTTTGATAGCTTGATGATAACTCTACAAATCATCTTGGAAGCGAGTTCAATCTCGTGACTCAAAGAGCCGAATGTCTCCACAAAAAATCGGCTCGGCAATTCTATATTTATCTGTGGTCGGTAAATACCGACCCTAGCACGGCAACCATACCTCAACAAGAAATCCAAAGTCAAGTCTGCGGGAAAACTTCCTCCGGAGGTAACCGCTAATGGGACGTTCTCGACGAAAGAAGCCTGAACGACTTGCCGAAAAGTTGCTTGCTATTAGAAGACAACTTGAACTTAGCCAGACAAGTCTTAAGGAAAAACTCGAAAGTAAGGGTTATCCGGTCTACAAAGGTGATATTTCTAATTATGAATTGGGAAAGAGTGAACCTCCCCTGATAATTCTCCTTCGATATGCGCGACTTGGAAATGTAACAATGGAGATGCTTGTAGACGATGAGTTGAATTTGCCTGAGAAAATTCCGTATCAGGAAAAGAAGCGAAAAACGTAAAAACGCCAGATATGGGCGTTTTTTTTTAATCTATAGCAGTTCTTGATTGAGTGCGCCTGAAGATTTAAGCTAAACAAATAATGAAGGCTTATTCTTTAGATTTACGAGAGCGAGTTGTTTCGGCTTACGAAGATGGACAAACAACCATTCAGGAAGTTGCCGAGCGGTTTTCGGTCGGCGCAACATTTGTCAAAAAGATGCTGCGGCAAAAGCGTGCACGAGGAGCAGTTCAGCCACCCGCTCACGGCGGCGGTAAGAAACGCACGCTGGAGGAAAAGCATTTGAGAGCCTTGCGGCGATGGCTGAAGAAAGAACCGGACTTAACACTTCGAGAGCTAAAAGAAAAGATGTGGAACGAAAAGCAGAAATTGGTTTCGGCGGCAACGCTCGCGGTGCAATTGCAAAGAGAAGGGCTGAGGCGCAAAAAAAATCAATCGTCGCTGCGGAAAGAAATAATCGCAAAAGAGCCGGATACTGGCGGCGCATCAAACGATTTACGGCGGAAAAGTTAAAGTTTGTGGACGAAGCGGGATTTAACCGGGCAATGACGCGTTTGTGGGGACGCGCCGCACAAGGCGAACGAGTGCCGGAAAGTGTCCCGCGCAATTATGGCGCGAACGTTTCGGTTTTAAGTTTGATGTCGCTGGCAACGGTTGAAGCGACAATGACCATTGAAGGCAGCATTGACCGGGAAGTTTTCAATGTGTTTGCCGAAGAATTCATTCGTCCCGTGCTGAAAGCAGGCGACTGTTTGGTGTTGGACAATTTGGGTGCGCATCGGGCGAGTCGAATTGAAGCAATTGCAAAGAGTTGCGGCGCAAAAGTTATTTGGCTTGCCCCATATTCGCCGGATTTTTCGCCGATTGAACTGATGTGGTCAAAACTGAAAACATTATTTCGCGCCGACAAAGCCAGAACACGCGAAGAAATTGAAGAAGCATTATTCAAAGCACTCAAACAAATCACGGAATCGGATTGTCGAGCGTGGTTTCGACACTGCGGCTATGAAGTCGCACTCATTTAAGAATTGCTATATACAAGGCATACAGACTCTAGTCCCCATTAAACAAAATTTTCATTCGCGACCGATTCTCTGAGCAGGAGAATTTTTCCCGAACGCTATTTATTAAAACAGGAACATAATTGCGGCGGTAGTACGCGACAATTTATGGGGCGAGTTTTTTGCGCCAAAAATTAACTTGCTTTTTGATTTTCTTAAGATGCGAACCAGCAATCGGTATTTGTTTTGACCTGGCAAACTCGACGCTTTTTTTGAGAACATTAGACTTGCTGATTCCCGTTTTTAACAGGCGTACGATTTCGCATCCCAGTTCACTGCGCGGCGCCCCCGGCGCACCGCGTCCCGTCCCTTTGAGTGGCTTTTTGCGCTTCGGTGAGTGCGGAATGACTTCAGCAGCTTTAGAGGCTAGATAGGTTTGCGCTTCTCTTAAATTCTTTTTCTTGCGCTTGAGCTTTTTCGCCGCTTCGATCGCGTGGAAATCGGGTGAAGGGCGAAATTCACGCTCCGTGATTGATTCAGCAATTGTTCTGCCGCCTGGACTGTGAATGTGAAGCTGCTCTTTCGGATGAAACATCAGACACAGCCGCCCAGATGAATTCGTCAGAAAATCCGCTCCTGTTACTTCGAGAAAGTCATCTTCGCCCCACGCGGTATAAAAACGTCCCTCGTTGTCTTGATAAACTTCACCGAGCGAGACCTTTTTCAAGTTTCGCGACTTTGATGCTGGTCGCTTGTGAAAACAATCGGGTGTGCAAATGTGTTCGGCTAGACGGGTCGTCACCTTGACTGTTTTGACGCGCTGCTTTTTGGATTTGACGATTTTCTTGAACATAAATTCAACTGTTGATAGCGTCGAAAGATTCGGCGTCTAGGAAAACGGAACGGCGAAAGAACGCGCGCTTTGGCAGAGCGATTCTTCTTCGTCCTTGGCGCGTTTCTTCCGCTCGGCTTCGACGCGCTTTTCAACATCTTTTTCCAAATCGTGCAGAAACAGATATGCCGGATGCTCATAGCTAATCCTGTGGTATAGCGTTTCAACGTGCGACATTTCGGCTTGCTCGGCGAGGACGAAATACGCCGCGACACGCTCGCTTCCGCCACTCGACTC
>DATHBC010000565.1:0-3230 GCA_035296345.1 Pyrinomonadaceae bacterium
TACCGGGCGAATTTCCCTTGAAAAGCTCGTCGCCCTGACGGAAATCGAGCAGGTGCGCTACGTTCTGCCCAGTCTTAAATAGTCCAGGGAGTCCAAGTAGTCCAGGGAGTCCGGAGAGCCCGGAGAGTCAAAAGAAATATCTTCAATCTGACTCTCCGGACTCTCCGGACTCCCTGGACTATTTAAGACTGGGCAGAACGTAGCGCACCTGCTCGATTTCCGTCAGGGCGACGAGCTTTTCAAGGGAAATTCGCCCGGTAACGATTTTCTCGTCTTTTTCGGAAACGATTTCAAAACCGAGTTGTTTCAGTTTCTCAATCGTGGCGGGCGTTTTTTCCGTCAGCCAAAGCTGAATCTGCGCTTTGCCGCCGCGGATGAATTTCGCTTCGTTTGCCGCCGGCTGCGAAACGTTTCTGTCCAGCCGCGCCGCCAAATCCGCCAGCCACAGATGAAATTTTTCATCAATCAGTTTTTGGCGTTTCGCGGCGGGCGAGAGCGGCTCGGGCAGTTTTATTTCTTCGGCGGGCAACTGCATTTTGTCTAGCGCGGCGTTTATTTGCGGCTGCGAGCCGGTCGGCATGGCGAAATTGTAGACAATCACGCCCGTTACCTTGACGGCGCTGCCGGAAATCAGGGTCGGCTGGAATTTTGCCTGCCGCGCCGCCGCGACCGCCGCCTGCTGAAGCAGCGGATGACCGCCGACGGCTCGCGCCGAAATCACGCCGCCCGTTTCGTCGATGACGACCTGCACGGAAACCGCGCCCGTCGCCCGAACGGCTCTCGCGGCTGCGGGATATGCGGGTTTCGGCAGCTGCCGGGCTTTTCCGTTGACCACGCCGGCGGAAATCGTTCGTGTCGGCGTTTGATTCGTCTGCCCGGTCGGTATCTGATTGTTGGAATTGAGCGCGCCGGAACGAATATTCGTCACCGTCTGACCGTCAACAATGAACGAGTTTTCCGGACCGCTTGAGCCGTTAATTTGAAATTGTCCTGAGGTCGAAGATTGAGTAGGCAACTTCGGCGTGCCGGCGGGCTTCAGCGGCGGCGGCACATTCGCAGCGCCCATTCCGTCACCGACACCGTCACCGTTTCCGTTTCCGCTTCCGTAACCCGTTCCGCTTCCGATGTTTGCTCCGGAAACTGTAACATTATTGCTGCCGATTCCTCCGGCGTCGCCGTTCCCTTCGCCGAAACCGTCGCCCTCGGGCGCGTAAACCGGAACGCGGATTTTGCGCGGCTTGCCGCGATAATTGACGATTTTTTCTTCGACCGCGACAAACGAGGTGAACTCGGTCAGCAGTCGATAATCCAGCCCTAATTTCGTGACGGCGGTTTTCAGTTGCGGCGTGACGCGCGTCGTTTCCGTTTCGACGTTCCAGCCCGCAGACATCAAATCGTCGATTTTCTGCCGCGCCCAGAGCGTCGCCAGAGCGTCGTTCTGCGCTTCGGTTTCGGGCAGATTAACCGCAATTTCGCGCGCGAAATCCTGCCCGCCGACTTTTCCGCGCAGATGAATCGTGCCCTTCGCGCCGCGCGTATAGCGACCGTGCACGACGACCGGCTTGGCGCTGAATAAATCCTTGATTTTCTGCGGGTAAACGTCCGTCACGGGCAAGCCGTTCCATTCAATCGAAACGTCCGTCAAAAGCGGGTTGCGGATTCTTTCGTGAAAACGCCGCGCGGCGGCTGAGCCGTCGTCCGACGACGAAACGTATTCGACCTCGCCGCGACCTTCCTGCGCGATATTATCCAGCAAATACCGGTTCGGCGATTCGCCGACGCCGAAAGCGAAGACTCGCGCGTTCCGGTATTTCTTGACTTCGCCGATGATTTCCGTATCGTTTCCGACCTGCCCGTCGGTCATAAAACAGACGATGCGCAGATGATTTTGCGCGTCGGACGGCGCGAGCGCGATTTTAACGGCTTCCATCATTTCGGTTCCGCCGTCGCCCTCGCGCGAGGCGAGAAACGCCTGCGCTTTCTGCAAATTGGCGGGCGTTGCCGGAACCGGCTCGTCGAATAAAACATGCGTGTCGCCGGAAAAAGTTATCAGGTTAAAAGTGTCGTCCGGATAAAGCCCTTCGAGCGCGAGCTTCATCGCCTCTTTGGCTTTTTCAATCGGAAAGCCGGACATCGAACCGCTTGTGTCCAGCACGAAAACAATCTCTTTCGGCGCGACATCCTCGACCGAAAACTTTTCGGGCGGCGACAGAATCAGCGTGAAAAAACCGCCGCGCGCGTCGCGATGCGCCAGCACGGCGTCTTCGATGCGTCTGCCGGAAACGTCGTAGCGCAAAACGAAATCTTTATTCGGAATCGCGGTTTGATTTCTGAGCTTTATGACGGCTTGACGCGGGCTTATATTGTACGTCTCTATTTCGTGCGTTTTCGAGCGGATTTCCTCGACCGGAACGCCCGCGTTCAAATTGATTTCGATGGAAATATCGTGCCCGGCGCGCGTCGAGGCAATCACGGGCGGCGAGATTTCCCGCGCGTTTTCCGGCGTCGCGGAAGCGGGCTTATAACGCGGCGCGACCGTCATCGGAAACACGAATTCGTAAGCGCCGTCTTCGTATTTCAGGGTTTCGACATAGCTGATTTCGATTGTGATTTTTTCGCCCGGCGGAATGTTGGCGACCGATTGGGTGAAAACGTTCGGGCTTTCCTGGTCGAGCAGGCTGGCGGTTTTGCCTTCGGTTTTCGCCGTTTGATAAACTTTTCGCGCGTCTTCGCGCCGCATAATCCGACCGCGAATCACGCGCTCGCCGATGCGCATCGTCATTTCGTCGACCGCCGCCGCTGGCGACAGCGGAAAAGTGTAGACGGCTTCAATCGCCTCGCCGAAATTATTTTCAAATTCCTGTACGACTTTGACCCGCGTCAGAAAACCGCTGATTTCGGCTTTGACCGAAGTGCGTTTCAAAGGGCAAGCGCCGAGCGCCGCGCCTTTTCCGCCGAAGGCTTCGAGCGTTCCTTGGCTGACGTCATTATCCTCGTTCTGTTGCTGCGCGAAAGACAAAGAGGCGCACAGGCACAAAACGAGCGCCAGCAAAAAGGGAGCTTTTCGCATAAAAAATTTTCTCCTCTGGAAAGTTTCAGATTTTAGAGTTCGCGCGCGGACTATAACTGCTTAGACACCGCGACCCGCGAATTAGTTCCCTGAGCGGAGAAAAAAAATTCGGGGGCGAGGTTGGAAGTTGGAAGCCGGAAGCCGGAAGCCGGAAGTCGGC
>DATHBC010000566.1:0-5565 GCA_035296345.1 Pyrinomonadaceae bacterium
GCTTTCGTGGTCGGTGCGCGATATTCCGGGCATAACCGAGCAGGCTTTTAACGAAGCCAGGCAGGCGAAGCCCGCGCAGATTGAAGAAAAAAATCTGAAAGTTCGCTCGTGGGCTGACGCTTATCTTTTGATGGTCGGGGCAATTCAATATAAAGACGATAAAGCTATGTTGAAGGCTCTCGCGTCACAAATTACCAATCAAACAAAAGTTTCGCTGGCGGGCACGAATCGTCTGATTATCTGGGAACGAATCACGTCGGGCGAAATTTTGTTTGAGGGAAAAGGCTTTCAGGTCAGCGACGATTTGTTTACGGTCGCGGGTAGGGCAAACTGGGCTTTGCGCAATTTGACGCAAAAGAATTTCGGTTATGTTAAGCCAAACTCGACCGCCGAAGATTTAGCGCAGCTTCAGAAAAAATGGACTCGTTTTTTAATCGGCGAGCAGGTCGAAGAATACCAAAATCCGTTTCCGTATGCCGAAAAAGGTCTCTCGGAAATACGCAGCCGCGAGGCGCTCGAAGCGCTCATCACTTCAATCAAACCGGGCAAAGAAAAAGACAAGCTGACGAAGGACTGCCTGCAAAGGATTTATAAAATGGACGAGCTTCCGAAAGAGGAGAATTCGCCCGCCGCCATGTGCAGTCCCGACACGATGACGCATCGTTATCTAGCCGTTCTGACGGGAGTTAAAGATAAACAAAATTACGATTGGTGGAAAACGTGGTGGGAAACAAATCAAAATCGTCTCGAATGGAACAAGGAGAAGGGAACGTTTGAAGTCAAAAAATAAAAAAAACGTTTTTTCTATTTTATGACAAGCGAAACTGAAATCTGGCAAAACGGCGAATTTACCATCAGCACCGACCGCGCGCGGGTGCAGATAAAAGCGATTCACAAATTTTTGACCGAAGAATCCTATTGGGCGCGCGAGCGCTCCGTCGAGCAAACCGGGACGGCGATAAAAAATTCCTTGCCTTTTGGCGTCTATAAAGGCGAAAATCAAATCGGATTTGCCCGCGTCGTCACCGATTACGCGACGTTTGCATATCTCGGCGATGTTTATATTCTGGAGGAATATCGCGGTCGGGGCTTGAGCAAATGGCTGCTGGAAACGATTATTAATCATCCGGATTTGCAGGGCTTCCGGCGCTGGATTCTGGCGACGCGCGACGCGCAAGCGCTTTACGAAAAATTCGGATTCTCCGCCTTAAAAGCGCCCGAACGCTGGATGGAGCGAGCCGCCCCGAACGCTTATTAAACGAAAAATGTTATGATATTTTCCGTAAGCCAGAACACGACAATTTCCGTTCACGGCGCGTTACATTACGGGGTTAAAAGCCAATGGGGACAATTAAATTTGGAAATTGGAGCTTTAGTTTTGGAACGTCGGCATCGTCATCATTAGCAGAAGATATGAGCAGCAGTAAAGCACGCAGACCGCTCGCACTTGTGATTCTCGACGGCTGGGGTTATTCGCCCCGCCGCGAAGGCAACGCCATCGCGCTGGCGCACACGCCGTATTACGACGAGATTTGCGCGAAATATCCGAAAACGCTTCTGGAAGCTTCGGGCGCGCGCGTCGGTCTGCCCGAAGGCGTGACGGGCAGCTCGGAAGTCGGGCATATGAACATCGGCGCGGGACGCATCATTCATTCGGAAATAGCGCGCATCCGGCAGGCTATCCGTTCGGGCGAATTTTTTGAAAACAGAATTCTGCTCGAAGCGATGCGGCGGGCAAAAGATTCCGCGCTTCATCTGGTCGGGCTGCTTTCGGACGGCGACGT
This sequence comes from Pyrinomonadaceae bacterium, assembly GCA_035296345.1. Taxonomy (GTDB): domain Bacteria; phylum Acidobacteriota; class Blastocatellia; order Pyrinomonadales; family Pyrinomonadaceae; genus JALZHR01. The sequence goes on from DATHBC010000566.1 coordinate 1,785, forward strand.
TCATTCTTCGCAGGAAAACCTTTTCGCGCTCGTCCGGATGGCGAAAAAAGCCGGCGTCCGGAACGTCTTCATCCACGCCGTCCTGGACGGTCGCGACGTCGCGCCGCGCACCGCGGACATTTACGTCGAAGCGCTGGAAATCAAGTTAGCCGATATTGGATTGGGCACGCTCGCGACGCTCTGCGGGCGTTATTACGCGATGGACAAAGACCAGAACTGGGAACGCACCGCGCGCGCCTACACGATGCTCGTCCACGCCGAAGGCGAGCGCAGCCGTGACGCCGTGACGGCGATTCGAAATTCATTCCTGCGCGGCGTCGCCGATGAATTTATCCAGCCGATTGTGCTGGAAAATCCGAACGGCACGCCGGTGGCGACCGTTAAAAACGGCGACGTCGTAGTCTTTTTCAATCATCGCGCCGACCGCATGCGCCAGCTTGTAAAATCGCTTTCGGTTTCGGACGCGGACGAGTTTCAAACCGTCGGGAAACCCAAAATTCATACCGTCTGTTTAACCGAATACGACCGCGCCTTCGAGCTGCCCGCCGCTTTTTCGCCCGCCGAGGAATCGAACGTTCTGGCGCAGGTCTTCGCGCGCAACGGCGTCCTGAACTGCCGCCTGACGGAAACGGAAAAATACGCGCACATCACATATTTCTTTAACGGCGGCGTCGAGGTCGAACATCCGTGCGAGCAGCGCGTCCTGGTTCCTTCGCCGAAAACTTCGACGCACGAATTTCAGCCGGAAATGAGCAGCTTTAAAGTGACCGACCGTCTTTTGCGCGGGCTGGAAGCCGGCGAAAACGACGTTTTCATCGTCAATATCGCCGCGCCCGATATGGTCGCGCACACGGGAAATCTGGAAAAAACCATCGAAGCCGTCCAGTTTGTCGATAGCTGTCTGGGCGGCATCGTGCGCAAAATCAGGGAAGTCGACGGCATCGCGCTGATAACCAGCGACCACGGCAACTGCGAGGAAATGGCGGATTTAAACACGGGCGAGCCGAACAACGCGCACACGGCAAATCCCGTCCCGTTTCACCTGGTCGACGAACGCGCCAACGGCACGCGCCTGCGCACCGACGGCGCGCTCGAAGACATCGCGCCGACGATTTTAGGAATCCTCGGCATCGAGAAACCGGCGGAAATGACCGGCAAAGATTTGCGCGTCGAGCATTAAATCAAAGCCTGACGGCGAAAGTTTAAATTTTAATATTTTTAGTGAAAGCAGGTAAAAAGGCGGAAATTCGTGCAAAAGTCGTGACGCATTTGAAATCTCAAATTTGGAATTTTAAATTTCGAAAACAGTCCGGTTAAAGCGCGCGCTTTCTGCCTTTTAATATCAACAAGTAGTAATCAATGAAGTATTTACCGGCTGCCGGAATTCACCTTTTGGCATTTTTTCTGTTCGCTTTGACTTTTTCCGGCTGCTACTCGAATCAGCCGCCGGAGAATTCTTTCAATTCCAATACTTCCAACCCGGTTTTGCCTGACGACGCGGGCAGTTCGACTTTCGAAGTTCCCGCGCCGAATATTAATCTCGCCAATCCGCTGGTGGTTTCGGAGAAGCCGGAAGACGTGGCGCTCTGCGGGAAAATCAACCGGCGGATTGAGGAAAGCCCTTTTGCCAACGCGCGCTGGGGCGTGTTTGCCGTGAGCTTAAAGGACGGGCGCGTCGTCTGCGCGCGCGACGGGCGCAAGCTTTTTACTCCGGCTTCGATTCAGAAAACCTTAACGGCAATCGTCGCGCTGGATAAACTGGGCGCGGATTTTCGCTGGAAAACCGCCGTTTATTCCGAAAATCAGATTGAAGCGGACGGAACCTTAAGCGGCGGGCTGACGCTCTACGGCGAAGGCGCGCCGGATTTCGACGCGGCGGCGCTGGAAAACCTGGTCGGTCAGTTGCAGGCGAAAGGCTTGAGGCGCGTCAGGGGCGGCATCACGGGCGACGAAAGCTATTTTCGCGGCGACACCATCGGCGACGGCTGGACGTGGAACGAGCTGCAATGGTATTACGGCGCGGAAGCCTCGGCGCTTAGCTTCAACGAGAATCAGGCGTTTATCAACGTCGAAAACGGCGCGCCGCGCGCTTCGACCGATTATATTCAGGTGACCGTCGGCGCGCCGCAGCACGCCGGTTCCGAAAGCAATACGACGAAGCGGGGCGAAGCCTCGGGCATCAAGCGCGGGCTGTCGGACAATAATTTCTACGTCTGGGGAAACGCGAAAAATTTCGGCGCGCGCGTCGCCGTGCATAACCCGGCGGGGCTGGCGGCGAAAAATCTGAAAGAAGCTCTGGAGAAAAAAGGCATCGCGGTCGAGGGCGAAATCCGCTCGCGCGACTGGAAGGCAAGTGATAAATTCGATACGGCGAAAGCTCAGGAACTTGCTTCCGTTCAAAGCCGGACGCTCGGCGAAATCGTGCGCCGGATGAACAAGCATTCCGTCAATATTTACGCCGAATTGATTCTGCGCACCATCGGCAAGCGTTTCGGCGACACGGTTCCGGGCGAGATTCAGCGACCGCAGAACGTGCGCGGCGACGACACGGCGGGCGCGGCAATCATCAAGCAATGGCTCAGGCAGCAGAACGTGGCGACCGAGGAAATCGAGATTGCGGACGGCTCGGGCTTGTCGCGGCTCGATTTCGTGACGCCCGAAGCTTTCGGCAGAGCGTTTATTTACGCGGCGCAAAGTCCTTTCGCGCAGGTTTTTACCGATTCGCTGCCGGTTGCCGCGACCGACGGAACGCTCGGCGGTCGGCTCGCGAAAGTGAAGGGAAAAGTGCTGGCGAAAACCGGCTCGATTAGCTTCGTCAACTCGCTCGCCGGTTACGCCGACAACGCGGGCGGCGAGGTTTTCGCTTTCGCCGTCATCACCAACAACGACACGCGCAAAAACGGCGCGGTCAGCGTGATTGACGCCGTGACGACGATACTCGTGACCGGAACGACGGACGAAAAAGACGCGCCGCAGAAAGACGCGAAAGCGGCGAATAATAGCCGGAATAATAACGACAACGCCAATGCGAACCAGCCGAATTTCGTGATTAGAAATAATAAGTGAGAACTGAGAACTGAGAACTGATAATAGCAGTCAGCAGTCAGCAATCAGCAGTCAGCAATCAGTTATCAGCTTTTAATTATCAGTTATCAGTTATCACTTCTCAGTTCTCAGTTATCTGTTGAAGATTCCGAGAAAAAAGAAAAGCCAGAAGATAATCATCAGAAACAAAGGGATAATCGTGACGAGCAGACAGCCGAGATTTGCCCGCGAATCCGGATTGTAGCCGTAAGGGTCGGGGCAATGCGCGCACGCGCCTTTGGCTGCCAGAAAAGGACGCTTGCATCCGGGGCAGATTTTGATTTCCACGCCGTTAGAATATCAAAAATCGCGGGCGAGTTTAACGGATTTCGGGCGGCGAAAGCGGATTTCGTCTTTTTAAAGCGAGCAAGCCGATTTTTCGAGAAACGCAGCAAAAATCGGCTGTGCAAAGCAAATATTGTTCGCGCAGCTCGATTTTTGCCTGTGCAGCGCGAAATTTCGCCCGCGCAACGCATCTTTTTCCGCGCGCAACGCAAAATTTCGCCTGTGCAGAGCATCTTTTCTCTGCGCAAAGCATCTTTTCTGTGTGCAGTGAGCATTTTCCGTCAGCGCTGTTTCCGCAAACCTCGCTAAATGACTTTTCCAGCCTTTCGTGGTAATCTTTTTTTCCCTTCAGATAACAGGCAAAAGAGGTTTATAAAGTAACGCATTTATGGTTGAAGAATTCGCTTTCGAC
>DATHBC010000567.1:0-5767 GCA_035296345.1 Pyrinomonadaceae bacterium
ATAAAAGTGTCGGAAACGGCAATGTGGGATTTGAAACGCGGAATCTGAATCGAGATGCGCGAGCCGAGCGCAATCGTCAGCACCGAGAGAAAGACCAGTTGCAGGGACAGTTTTTCCGGCGGAAACGTGCATAAGGCGACGGCTACGCACATCGCTCCCAATGCAATGATAGCCGTCATGTACCGCGTTGTTGTTTTTTGGGAATCCATATTCGGCAGCGGAATCAGAAGCGGCTGGCAGCAACGGTTGAAAGACTACGGAAACAGCGGGGAAGTTTCATACCGGCAGGCGGGCGTGTTTTGAATTCTTGTTTACGGCAAAAAAAGAAGAAGCGGTCGGTCGGGTTTGATAAGCGACGAAGCTTCAAATAATTAAGGCGGCAGGCTTCTGCAAAAAGAAAGCCTGCCGCTATTATAAGCAAGAACGGGAATTTTGTCTATAATTTTCTGTTTCAGACAAAAATCGTCGTGCATCTGTCTTTTGATTTGAATCCGGCTTTCAGATACGCCGAATGCGCCTCCCGAAAATCCGCGTTGCTTAATAAACAGACGTGCCTGACGCGATTTAAAAGCTGACGACTAAGCTGCGCCAGATATTTCGGACCCGCGCCCGAGCCGCGCCTGTCGGGCGCGACGTAGATGCCTTCCAGATAGATGACCTCCGGCGTTTCGGCGACAATATCGGCTTTGAAAAGCAGTTTGCCGTTTTCAAAGACGACGAAAACTCTCTCTTGGCGAATCCGGCGCAGCGTTCTTTGCAGAAAGCCTTCGCGGTCTTTTTTCAGCGGGTTGACGCCGCTTTCCATCTCGGCGATTTCGGCGTGTGCTTCGGCAATTTCGTGCAGCTCGTCTTCGGCTGCCGGTCTTAAACCTTCGTCTGTTTCACGTACCATAACGGGAAAGGTGATTTCAAATAATAATTCGGTGCAGACCAGGCGCGGCTCGCGCGCGCCGCCCGTGTAATATTGCCAGAACGATTCGGCATCGCCGCCGTCGGACATAATAATGTGAATCGGCGTTTCGGATTCTCTGGCGACCAGCGCGAAAGCCCTGATTGATTCTTCCGTGCGCGCGTCGAACAAAGTCGTGTGACCGATGAGAGCGACGCCTTCCAGATTTCCCGCCGCATCGCGGAAACCGTAGAACCTGCCGCGATTCAGCGAGCTGTCCAGCCCGTTGTCGTTAATAAAGCTGGTCATCACGACCGTGTGAACCGGGCGCGCCGCCAGGAAGGCGAGCACTTCGCCGGTGTTTTCCTCTTTCAGCTCGCGGATTTGCGCCATATTCGGCGCGACTGCTAAGGCGATTTGACCCGGCAGGGGCGCGGCTTTCCTGAAACTCTCGGCAATTTGGTATGACATGATTATTCCTTCCGGTTTTAGATATATTAAGTTTCCTTAAAGGAATAATTATTCCATGCCCTGGGTGTCGTCGCCTTCAGCCAATACTCCGTCGCTCATCGCATCGACCGAATCGCTAATCAGAACGCCGTCGCTGATTAAAACGCCGTCACTGATAAGGACGCCGTCGCTGATTAGAACGCCGTCGCTGATTAGAACGCCGTCACTCATCAAAACCCCGTCGCTGATAAGGACGCCCAGAGCGATGTAAACGGTTCCGCTGCCCAGCGCGCCGCCGTTGCTTTTGATGACGTTGGGCGAGACGCTCAAGCCGGTCGTGTAATTGCCGTTTACCGTATAAACGCCGTTCGTCTTAACCACGCCGTCGTTAAATTGTTTGCCCGGATTGTAAACCAACTGGTATTTGGAAATCAGGCTTTGTCCGGTCAGAAACGATTGATTCGCGAGTATCAACTGCGCCCAGTTGAAGGTCGCGCCGCCGACGAGGGACGTCGGCGCAGGCGCTGCCCAGCCCGCCGGCACTTGATTGGTTCCGGCGACCGTCACGGTCGAGAAATTCAAATCGGTTCTCAAAGAGCGCGCCAGTTTGACCGCGCCGTCCAGATTCAGTTGTCCGGCTCCCTGCTCGAACATATTCGCGCCGTTCAAAGGCTGCGCCGTATATTGCAGAATCATTTTCACCATATTCGGCGTCAGATTCGGGTTGATCTGGAGCAGCAGCGCCGCCGCGCCCGCCGCGACCGGAGCCGACATCGAAGTGCCGCTCAGATACATCATTCCGTCCGTCGTCAAAAGAGTGCTCAAAGTTGCCGGAACGAGAGCCGGTTTCGTCGTCGCCAGATAATTCGTCGCCGATTTGCTGGAAATCAGCTTATTGCCCGGCGCGACCAAATCCGGTTTGATGATGTTGTCAAAGCGTCTGACGCCGCTTGCGTCTTTATAAAAACTGCGTGTCGGACCGCGCGAGCTGTAGCTGGTGACGACGTCGTCGGTTCTGCCGTTCGTGCCGAAAGTGTTGCTCGCGCCGACCGTAATCACATACGGGCTGTTGCCGGGCGAGTGAATGCGACCGTAAGCCTTCGCGCCGTTAGAGCCGCGACCCAGGTTGCCCGCCGCCGCGACGACGACGATGCCGTTATCCGCCAGTTCTTTGACTTTGCGGCAGACCGGGTCGTTTGTGTAAGTGTCCACGGCGAAAGAGCCGAGGCTCAGGTTGACGACGCGGATGTTGTGCGCGGTTTTGTTTTGCAGAATCCAGTTCAGACCGTTCAAAAGCCACGAAGTCTGACCTTTTCCGAGGTCGTTAAGGACTTTTACGCTGATAATGTTCGCGTTCGGCGCGACGCCTTTATAAGCGGCGTTGGAGCTGTTTCCGGCGGCTAAACCGGCGACGTGCGTGCCGTGCCCGAATTTGTCGTCGGCAGCGGTTAAAGTGGCGCTGGTGAAATTCACGTTTGCCACGATGCGCGACGCGCCCGCGGCGTTTTTAAAGCTGCTGTGCGCGGCGTAGATGCCCGAATCGACGACGGCGATGCCGATTCCCGCGCCGTTCAAAGTGTAGGCTGCGCGCGTTCCGCTGGCGGGCTGCGAGCGCATCGGCGTGACGCCCGTCGTATCTTCGACGTGACCGGACAACCGGACTTCGCGGTCGGGCGACATATAGTTGATTAAACCGCTCTGCGAAAGCTCGCCCACCGCGCCGAGCGGCAGGTTGACGACCAGCATATCGCTGTCGCCGATGCGGTCGTAAATGCGCGCTTTGCCCTGCGCCATCAGCGTTCTTAAAACGGAGCTGTCGGCGTCTTTGGCTTGCAGTATAACGTCGACGCGTTTATTGCCGCCGGTCGCGTCCTGCTCCAGCATCGCGCGCAAATCCGGCGAAACGTTATCGCCGCGAAATTCGTCGCCGTCCGATTCATTGGAAGCTTTTTCGACTCCGAAAATTTTATTGTTTTGATTGATGAAAACCGGCGCGAACAAGGCGGCAATCCCGGCTTGATTTTCGATTTTTTCCGCGTAAGCGGCTTTCGATGCGCCGCCGATAATGCGGATTTTATTTTGCTGTAAGGCGGTCGTTAATTTTTCGTTAATCGCGGTGCTGCCGATAAAACCGTCTATCTCGTCAACAAATAAAATGATGTTTTCCTCGGCGGAAAGCTCGTCGATGATGGAGGCGACAAGCAGGGCGGCGCGCTCGCTCGATTCGGCTTCGGAAAAAAGCTTTCCGATTTCCAGCTTGAGCACGCGCTTGTCTGCCAGCGAAGCGGGAACGCCGCCTTTCGCCGCGCCGCTGCCGTTTCCGGCGAGACGAATCGCCAGATGCTCGATGACGAGTTCCTGATATTCGCCCGTTTCGTCCAGAACGATTGGCTGGCGAGCGTCGCCGCCCGTCAGAATATGGACGAGCTGGTTGACTTCGCGTTCAAAGCTCGCGCTCTGGTTTATTCTGTTTTCACGAGCGAGGCGCGTCAAATCCGAAGTGTATTTTTTCAGCATCGGCGTGTTATTGCCGCTGCTGCTGCCGGAAACCGTATTATTTACTTTCGGGTTTGCATAAACGCCGATGACATTAACGAAAACTAAAGAAAGCAGGAGCAATGCCGCAGCGGCTCTCGTTAATTTTGCATTAAAATATTGTGACATCATTTAAAGTTACCTTTTAAAGGGAAGTTTTCGGGGATTTCGAGGCGGAAGAAATAGCCGCAGCCGGTCGGGAGGCTCATTAGCAACGAACGTGCCATAACCTTTAATAAAGTTAAATGCTGTAAAATCAATAGTTATTCGATTTGCAGAAAGAACCGGCGGGTTGAACGATACCGGAAAACAATCAAAATGAAATATCCGCTTCGGTCAGATTGACCGGTTGCGGCGAAAAAAAACGGCTGCGCGTAGATTGCGCAGCCGAAGGGAAGAGCGAACAGTTTTCAGTTAGTCAGCATCTTTGAGAGAATCGTAAGCTTGAAAAATCCAATTTGTTAACAGCAGTGATGTGCAGGAGAACACATCACGGCGTCTATTAAATACAAAGCCCGTGCCAAACACTTAAGTGTTGAAATATTTAGGATTATTAATATTCAGCGAAAAATGCGGAGGTCAATTTGAAGGAATTAGAGATTCATTCTGAACGAATCGGTCAGAATAAAGTGAAAAAGTGAAAAAGTGAAAAAGTGAAAAGGTGAAAAAGTGAAAAGGTGAAAAGGTGAAAAAGTGAAAAAGTGAAAAGGTGAAAAAGATTAAAAGTAAAAAGATTAAAAGTGAAATAGGTTAAAAGTGAAAAAGTGAAAAAGTAAGTTGAATTTATTCGACAAACTTTTTCACTCTTTCACCTTTTCACTTTTTCACTTTCTAAATGCCGAGAACGTCAATCAGTTCCTGAACCGCGCCGGCGCTCTTTTGCAGCGCGGCGCGTTCTTCGTTGGTCAGGCTGATTTCGATGATTTGCTCGATGCCGTTGCGACCGAGCTTGACGGGAACGCCGACGAACAAATTGTTGATGCCGTATTCGCCTTCGAGATAGACGGCGCACGGCAGAATTTTCTTTTTGTCTTTCAAAATCGCTTCAGCCATTTCGACCGCGCCCAGACTCGGAGCGTAATAAGCCGAGCCGGTTTTCAAAAGCCCGACGATTTCCGCGCCGCCGTTTGCCGTGCGCTTGACGATGGCGTCAATCTGCTCTTGGGGCAGCAATTCGGTAATCGGGATTCCGGCGCAGGTCGAATAGCGCGGCAGCGGAACCATCGTGTCGCCGTGACCGCCCAAAACGAAAGCCGTCACGTTTTCGACCGACACGTTTAAAGCTTCGGCGAGAAAACAGCGCATGCGCGCCGCGTCCAGCACGCCAGCCATGCCCATCACGCGGTTTTTCGGAAAGCCGGAACGTTTAAACGCGACCTGCGTCATCGCGTCGAGCGGGTTGGAAACGACGATGATAAAAGCGTCCGGCGAATATTTCGCAACCTGGTCGGTGACGTTGCCGACGATGTCCGAGTTTGTTTTCAGCAGGTCGTCGCGGCTCATTCCGGGTTTTCGCGGCAATCCGGCGGTGATGATAACGACGTCCGAATCAGCCGTTTCTTCATAAGAATTCGCGCCGACCAGCTTCACGTCAAAGCCGTCAATCGGGGCGGCTTGCGCCAAATCCAGAGATTTTCCCTGCGGCGTTCCCTCGACAATATCAACCAAAACCACGTCAGCCAGCTCCTTGCTGGCAATCCAATGCGCGGCGGTCGCGCCGACGTTGCCCGCGCCGACGACCGTCACCTTATTACGTCTAAGCATCTTTATTCCTCTCTGTTTGAAATTAATTGTGTTTGATAAAAAGTTATTTTGTCACGGTTGCGGGCAAACGGCAAATTCCGCTTTTCGCAAAAAGCTGCGGAAAACCGTCGCCGGGCAGCGGGCTTTTTT
>DATHBC010000568.1:0-6184 GCA_035296345.1 Pyrinomonadaceae bacterium
GAAATAGTTGACTGCAAGTTGACAGGAAGTTGCGGAAAGTTGCAGGAAGTTGCAGAAAGTTAAAAACAGTTTCGGAATTTTAAGTTTCGACATTCTCTTATAACTACCTGCAACTTCCCGCAACTACCTGCAACTACCTGCAAACTTCCTGCAAACTAATTTATGAAACTGACCTTTCTCGGAACGGGCACATCGACCGGCGTTCCTTCCATCGCCTGCGACTGCGAGACCTGCCGCTCCGGCGATGCGCGAGACAAGCGCCTGCGCGTTTCCATCATAATCGAACACGCCGGAAAAACGATTCTGGTCGACACTTCTTCCGATTTTCGCCAGCAGGCGCTCCGTGCAAATATCCGCTACCTGGACGCGGTTTTGATTACGCATTGCCACGTCGACCACGTTTTCGGCTTGGACGATATTCGCCCGCTCAATTTTCGCTACGGCGCGATGGGCATCTACGCCAACGAAATCGCGTGGAAAGATTTGCGGCGCATTTTTCAATACATCTTTCAGCCGACGCATTTCGGCGGCGGTCTGCCGCAGCTGATTCCGCACACGGTCGTCAAAAACGCGCCTTTCTGCATCGGCAAAGATTTGCAGATTACGCCGCTCGAAGTCATCCACGGCAAGCTGCCGGTCGTCGCCTATCGCTTTAACGATTTCGCCTACGCGACGGATTTAAAATTTATTCCCGAAGACGCGATGCAGGGCTTGATGAATCTGGACGTTCTGGTGCTGGACTGCGTCCGCATCAAACCGCACTCGACGCATCTCGGCTTGCAGGAAGCGCTCGAATACATCGAAAAGCTCAAACCGAAACGTGCCTTTTTAACGCATCTGAACCACGACATTCTGCACGAACGCGATTCGCGTCTTTTACCGGATAATGTGCAGTTTGCTTATGACGGGCTGATTGTTAAGGATTAACTTATGAAAAATTTTGCTTTGATTTTTCTAATTACCATTGCTTTTATCGGTTGTAAAAGCGTCGAAAGCCAGCAGGCGGTTAATTCAAATCCAAGCTCAGAAGCTAACACGGCACAAGCTGAAGTGATTCCGACTGTAAAAAATTCGCTTGAAGATTTAACAGAGGAACAGAAACAAAAACTCGATCAAAGAATTCCGCCCGAAGTCAGAGAAATTTTAGACAAGGCTGACGAAATCAGTATTTACTACGATATTGACGAAAAAACGATGAAATTGGAAGTTTTCATGTTTAAGACTGCTCCAAACGCTCGCGCGAAAGTTTCCGATCCTTCTCTAAAAAAAGAACTCCTCGAAAGTTTTTATCAAGATGCCGCTTCAATCTATGGCGCAAACGCGTGTTTCAGTCCGCGCCATCGAATAGCGGCGAAATATAAAATTAAAACCGTTGAAATGGATATTTGCTATGAGTGTAGTAATTTTCGTGGTGAAAGCTCAGCGGGAAGTTTCGGCGGCGCTCTTGCCTCTCCAGGTAAATCTTCCGCCGTTATTGACGCAATCATAAAAAAATACGGAAAAAAAATTAAATAAGAATGAATCTTAAATTCCGCCAAGCCGCGCGCGAAGATTTGCCGGAAATCGTCCGGATGCTCGCCGACGATTTTCTGGGGCAGACGCGCGAACGCTACGAAAATCCGCTGCCGGAAAGCTATATAAAAGCCTTTGAGGAAATCGAAGCCGACAAAAACAACGAGCTGATTGTCGCCGAAACGGGCGGCGCAATCGTCGGCACGCTGCAAATCACTTTCACGCCGTCAATCAGCTTTCAGGGCGGAAAACGCGCGACAATCGAATCGGTCAGAGTCGACGAAAAATATCGCGGTCGCGGCGTCGGCAAAGAGTTGATGAAATGGGCTATAACGCGCGCCCGCGAAGAAAACTGTTTCGCCGTGCAATTGACGACAAACGCCGACCGCGCGGACGCCCATCGTTTTTACGAAAATCTCGGTTTCAAAGGCTCGCATCTCGGAATGAAGCTTTATTTGAAAAAATAACGTGGCTATAAATCAGCAAAATGCCGTCCTGGTTGGGCTCAGCGCAAAATTAAAGCCGCAGTTTTTAGAGATGGCGGCGGATTATCAAGCCGCCGGAGAAAATCGTTACAACGCGGGCGTCGAAGATTTCGACGCTTATCTTGCGCGCTCGGCAACGCTCGCTTGCGGCGTCAATCTTCCCGCCGGTTATGTGCCGTCGAGCGAATTTTTTCTGCTCGTCGACGGGAAATTAATCGGGCGCGCCGCGCTCCGCCGCAGCCTGAATCCCGAGCTTGAAATCATCGGCGGACACATCGGGTACGATATTCGCCCGTCTGAAAGAAGCAAGGGCTTCGGCACGCTGATTTTGCGGCTCGCGCTGGAAAAAGCGCGCGCCGGCGGGCTTAAAAAAGTTTTGCTGACCTGCGACGCGGATAACGTCGCCTCGGCGAGAGTTATCGAAAAAAACGGCGGGCGGCTCGATAAACAAATAATTTACGAAAAAACGGGGAAACTGATTTCTCAATACCGGATTGAGTTATAGCCATTTTTTTTAATTCGAAATGAAAATTTTTCACGGAACGGAAAACGCAAACATCTCGCGCCCGACGGTTTTGACGCTCGGCGTTTTTGACGGGCTGCATCTCGGTCACCAGCGCATTATGCAGACGGTCGTCGAGCGCGCGCGGATGATTGACGCCGTGCCGACCGCGATAACGTTCGACCCGCACCCGCGCGCGGTTTTGCATCCGGAAAGCGCGCCGCCGCTGCTGCAAACGCTCGACCAGCGGCTGGCGAATTTCGAAGTTCTCGGCATCGGGCAGGCGATTGTCATTCGCTTTAACCGCGAATTTGCCGCGCAGGACGCCGGAGAGTTTTTGCGGAATATCGTTCACGAACGCTTGCAGGCAAAGGAAGTTTATCTGGGCAAAGGCTTCGCTTTCGGCAAAAATCGCGCCGGAAACATCGACCTGCTGCGGCAGATTAGCGAGCGGCTCGGATTTTTCGCCGACGAAGTTCCCGAAATTCGCCTGCGCGGCGAGCGCATTTCTTCTTCGAAAATCCGCGAGCTGCTCGCCGATGGAAAAATCAACCTGACGCGCCGCATGCTCGGGCGACCCTACGGCATCGAAGGTCAAATCATTCGCGGCGCGGAGCGCGGGCGAACAATCGGTTTTCCGACCGCGAATCTCAAACCGCGAAACCGCGTCGTCCCGAAATTCGGCGTCTACGCGACGGCGACCTTAATCGGCGGCGAATGGCGGCGCAGCATTACGAACGTCGGCGTCCGCCCGACTTTTGAAACGGAAGTCGAGCCTTCAATCGAAACCTACGTTTTCGATTTTGACGGCGACCTTTACGGCAACGTTTTGCGCGTGCGCTTTCTGCACCGCATCCGCGACGAAAGAAAATTCGGCGGCATCGACGAGCTTAAAACGCAAATCGAAAAAGATACAAAACGCGCGCTGCTTTATTTCCGGCGGCAGGGCGTGAATAATTCGCTGAATATAATTTAACCCGCAGATTGACGCGATTCGGGAACAACCCGCAGACGAAGCGCGTATCTGCTTAGGGCGTCGATAATGCGCGACTACGAAACGCGCGAATTTGCGATTTATGAAAACGGAAAGTTACCGGCTTTAATTCGGCGCGGAATCGTTTCATGGAAACTTTGTGAAAATTTTTGCAAACCGAGCGGTTTTTTGGGATTCTAAGTTGTAAGGTTATGCAAAAGGATTCGGCGATGGAAGAAAACAAGCAAGGTTTAATGCTGAAAGAAAAAACGATTGAAGCGATTCCGGCAAACGGAAACGGCAATCACGCTTTGGCGACAGCCGAAGACCTTCCGATTTCGAAGCAAATTTCCAACGAGCAGTTGATTGCCGAAGAAAAATCTCTCATCTCGGAAGAAGAATCAATCGAGAAAAATTATCAGGGCTGGCGCGGTTACCTGCGGCTTTTCCACGTTTCGCGGGTTATCGGGATGCTGTCGCTTTATCTTTACCTCGACCAGTACGACCTGCATCACGCGCAGCACGAAAAACACGCCGAAGCGCGCATGGAAACCGCCAGACGCCTGACGCGGCTTGCCGTCGCGGGCGAATATTTTTACAAAATCAGGCAGTTTTTCTTTCATCGATTTATGCTGCTGGTGCGTCGTTTTTTCATCGGCGGCGACGCGAACCGCGAGCTTAACCAGGAAAAACAAGCCGTCTGGCTGAAAGAAAATTTAATCAATCTCGGTCCGACTTTTATCAAAATCGGGCAATCGCTCGGCACGCGCGCCGACCTTTTGCCGCTTCCGTTCGTCAAATCGCTCGGCGAGCTACAGGATTCCGTGCCGCCTTTTCCGAATGAAATCGCCTTCGCGCGCATCGAAAAAGAGCTCGGCAAAAAAATAAACGAAGTTTACGCGCAATTCGACGTAGAGCCGGTTGCCGCCGCGTCTCTCGGACAGGTTTATCGCGCCAAACTTTTTACGGGCGAAGAAGTCGCCGTTAAAGTTCAACGCCCGAATCTCGCCGGAATCATCAAGGGCGACATCGAAATCCTGCGCAAAGTCGCGGGCTTTGCCGAAAGATTTCCGTCCTTAAACGAAAACGCCGATTGGGCGGGAATGCTGCGCGAATTTGACGAAACGATTCACGAAGAGATGGATTACGCTTCGGAAGGTCGCAACGCCGAACGCTTTCAGGAAAGCTTTAAAGACTGGACAAACGTTCACGTGCCGAAGATTTACTGGCGCGCGTCGAGCGCGAAAGTTCTCACGATGGAATTTATTCACGGCACGAAAGTCGTGGATTTGGAAGCCTTGCGGGCGCGCGGCGTCTCGCCGGAAAAAGTCAATCGTCTTTTGATTCGCACTTATCTGAAACAGCTTCTGGAAGACGGATTTTTCCACGCCGACCCGCACCCGGGCAATCTTCTGGTGATGCCGGACGGGCGGCTCGCGTTTTTCGATTTCGGAATGGTCGGGCGCATCACGCCGCAGCTGCAGTCGAAAATGATTGACGCTTTTTTCCACGTCGTCGCGAAAGACCCGGCGGCAATCGCGCAGGATTTGATTGATTTAAATTTCTTAAAACCCGGCGCGGACGAAACGAGAATTAAAGAAATCGTCATCAAAATGTTCAAACTGCATCTTGATTTAAAACTCAAAGACGTCAATTTCAAAGAGCTGACTTACGATTTGGCGGACGTGATGTATGATTACCCGTTTCGCCTGCCGTCGAATTTCACGTATATCATGCGCGCGCTGATGACGCTCGAAGGCATCGGCATCATCACCGACCCGGAATTTAATTTCTTTGAAACGGCGAAGCCCTACGCCAAGGAATTTATGCTGCGGCGCGAGGGCAAGGATTTGCGCAAACTGGTTGTCGACAAATTGCTCGGACGCGACGAGGAAGGCGGCAAAATCGATTGGAACAGAACGTGGAAACTGGCGAAACTGGCGGCGAAAACGGTCTGGAATTCCGGCGGCAAATAGCCTTTGTAAACTTATACACATTCAAAAATTTTTCAGCGGCGTCCGAAATTTTCCGGCGCTCGCTTTTGTTTTGTTTATGCCGAACGCTGCGCGAAAAATAAAAATCGTCCGCCTTGAAAGCGATTTTCCAATCAATGCAATCGCCCATAAAAATTGGCGGAAATCTCAGGAAATCTCTATCGAAAAATACTGGTCGGGCGAAGACGCGCCCGCCGGCAGATGCGCGAAAGCGAGACTTTTATGGTCTGAAAATGCGCTTTACGTCCGCTTCGAAGCCCTTCAATCCGAGCCTTTGATTGTTTCCGTCAACCCGAATCTGGAAACGAAAACGCCCGGGCTTTGGGACAGGGACGTTTGCGAAATATTCGTCGCGCCGGACGCGGGCGAGCCGCGAAAATATTTCGAGTTTGAAATCGCGCCGAACGGCGAATGGATTGATTTGGCGATTCATCAAATGCCCGAAAGGCGCGAAACCGATTTTGCATACGATTCTGGAATGACGTCGGCGGCGCGCATCGAAAAAGATAAAGTTTTAATGGCGATAAAAATCGAGTGGAAAGCGTTCGGCAAAACGCCGCAGGCGAATGAGGTCTGGCGCGGAAATCTGTTTCGCTGCGTCGGCGCGGGCGCGACGCGCGGCTATCTGGCGTGGCAGCCGACCGGAACGCCGCTTCCGGCTTTTCATGTGCCGGAAGCGTTCGGCGAGTTTGAGTTTACAGAATAAGCGAGAATAAGC
>DATHBC010000569.1:0-2244 GCA_035296345.1 Pyrinomonadaceae bacterium
CAGCTGCTTTCTTTCGGGCGGCGATTCGATGAGGCGGAACCCTTTATCAGGGAAATCCGGCAGCTTAATCCGAAAGACATTCGAGTTTACCAGACGATGGGAGTCGTCTATTCGACGGCGGGCAAATATGACAAAGCCGCCGAAGCTTATCGAAAATCGATTGAAATAGAGCCGAATAATCCGGGCGCGTATCTGGGATTAGCCAGCTATTACGCCAAAAACGGACAAATCGAAGAAGCGTTCAAGGCTTATGATAAAGTATTGGAACTGAAGCCGGACGTGCCGAATATAATGATAATTTATGCCAATTTGCTGCGTAATAACGGCAGGCGGCGCGAGGCGCTGGCAATGTATAAACGCTCGCTGGCGATGCAGCCGACTAATTCAGTCGCGCTTTTAAGCGCGGGAATCTTATCGGCGAAGCTCGGCGATTTAAACGCGGCGCAGCAATATTTAGGAACGCTCAAAGCGGTCGATGCGAAATCGGCGCGCCTGCTGGCGCGTTTCCTGAATTTGAAGTATTAACCGCCGCTCCGGCGTGCGTAAATCGACGTTTTATACCGTAAAAGCAACGCCCCGAATAAAGCGTTGCTTTTTTCATAAACCGCGTTTTGTGACAAAATAAATTTATGAGTTCGGCTTCTTTACCGCAGGAAATGCAGCAGCACACTTACGCCATTATGAACCGGGTCGAGGATTCGCACTGGTGGTTTGTCGGGCGGCGTCTGATTCTGGAAAGTTTCCTGCGCGATATTGTGCAAAAAATCGGCAGGGCGAAATCGGAAATTCATATTCTGGACATTGGCTGCGGGACGGGCGCGAATCTGGAAATGCTCGCGCAGTTCGGCGCGGCGGAAGGCGTCGACGTTTCGGACGACGCGCTGGAATTCTGCCGCGCCAAAGGTTTGAAGACTCACAAGGGCTTGGCGGAAAAACTGCCGTTTGCCGACGAAAGCTTCGATTTGACGACGGCTCTCGACGTCGTCGAACACCTGGACGACGACGTTGCCGGGTTAAGGGAAATGCACCGCGTTTTGAAAACGGGCGGGCGCACCTTGATTTTCGTCCCGGCGTTTATGTGGCTCTGGGGCGTGCAGGACGACATTTCCAATCACCGGATTCGCTACACGAAAAAACAGATTGTCGAGCGGCTCGAAAAAGCCGGGTTTGAAATCGAGCGCGCCACCTACGCCAACTGGACGTTTTTCGCGCCGATTCTGGCGGGCAGAACGCTGATGAAGATAACCGGCATCAAGCCCGAATCGGAAAACAACGTCAACGTCTCGGCGCTCAACGGCGTTTTCGGCAGGCTTTTCGGCGCTGAACGCTTCTGGCTGAAAAATTTCGATTTCCCGTTCGGCGTTTCCATTGTGATAACGGCAAAAAAGTAATAAAGCATTATGAAATTTTTATTTTTTGTCGGCTTTATCGTTTTGATTTTGACCGTTTCCGAAGCGGCGGCTTGCGGCTGCATCTATATTCCGACTCACAGCGTCGATTTCAGAAAATCGAAAGCGGTTTTTATCGGCGAAGTAATCGATAATGATGTAAAAATGCCGTTTCCCGAAGATTTGCGCAATTCGCCTTTTATGTATGCCATCAAGTTTCGTTTGGAAAAAAGCTGGAAGGGCGCGAAAAGCGGCGAATTTACGGCTTGGGCTGGCTACATTGGGGGCTGCGGCTTTAAGCCTCTGGTCGGCAAAAAATATCTGGTTTATGTCCGCAAATACAAAGGCAATCATATTTTCGATACGGCTTGCTCGCGCGCCAGACCAATCGAATTTGAAAACGAGGAAACGAGAAAAGAGATGAAGCAGTTGAATGACGCGTGGTTTCGTTTCCGTTCAAATTTTGCTTTTTTTAATTTTAGATGACACCATCGCAAATAAAACTTTCCGATAAAATAAAGGTGCAGGACGCGCCCGAAGTTTCCATCTTTCTGCCCGTCTTAAACGAAGAGGAAAATCTGCGCCCGATGCACGCGAAGATTCGGGAATCGCTCGAATCGCTGGGCAAAACGGCTGAGGTGATTTACGTCGACGACGGCTCGACGGATAGGTCTCTGCAAATTTTAAAAGAGATTGCGGCGACGGACGAAACGGTGCGCGTCATTTCGCTGCGCAGAAATTACGGGCAGACCGCCGCGATGAGCGCGGGAATCGACGCGGCGAAAGGCGAAATCCTGATTCCGATGGACGCCGATTTGCAGAACGACCCGAAAGACATCGCGCGCCTGCTGGAAAA
>DATHBC010000570.1:0-1660 GCA_035296345.1 Pyrinomonadaceae bacterium
TGCGCCGAAACGGGCAGAAAACCTAAGGCAATGAGGAAAACTGAAAATAAAACGGCTTTCCCGAAAATGTTGACGGTCATATTTTTTCGCAGCCTGAAATCGCTCCGATTTGGAATTTTTATTTTTTAAATTATTAGCAGCAGGCAGAACTGAAAATCGACCGGTTCAAATATACGTTTTTCGCACGGTTGATTTCCAGCTAATCAATTGAATTACAAATTCGGCGAGTCGTCAATGGCTCGCGGTCTCGATTCGCATTTTTCCGCCGTCGGAAGCTTCAAGCGAATCCGCCGAAGTCAAATCTTTTTCCCTGCTCATACGCGGCAGAAACAGCGAAACCGCGAGCGCCAGCGCGGAGAGAACCGTGCCGACCCAGAAAACGCGGTGAATCGCGCTCGCCATCGCCGAACGCAGAACGTCGAGCGCGGCGGGCGAAATTTCCGCCTGCGCCTGCGGCTCAATCAAAGCGTTCGGATTGGCGGCAAATTCGGCGGCTTGCGCGGGCGTAACGGCGGCATTTTCGCTTTGCGCCGCCTGATTAAGCTGCGCGGCGAGCCCGGCGGAAAGCACCGCGCCCATTATCGCCACGCCGACCGCGCCGCCGATGGAACGGACGAATTGATTGAGCGAGGTGGCGACGCCGAGGTCGGTTCGCCTGACGGCGTGCTGGACGGCGATTAAAAGCGTCAGCATCGTCAAACCCAAACCCGCGCCGATTAAAACCAAATCGACATACAGCCAGAAGCGCGCCGTTTCGCGCTCGAAAAGCGACAGGAAAACAAAACCGACGGTCAGAAAAATGAAGCCGACGATACAAATCGGGCGATAACCGACGCGCAAAAGCAGATGCCCGCCGACGACCGACATTCCGACCCAACTGAGCATTAAAGGCGTGAGCAGTGAACCGGCTTCGGTCGCCGTCGAGCCGAGCGCGCCCTGCGCGAACAGGGGCACGAAAGAAATCGCGCCGAACATCGCCGCGCCCGCCAGAAATCCGGCATAGACGGAAACCGCGACCGTACGATTGCGAAAAAGCCGAAACGGAATTATCGGGTCGGCGGCGCGGCGTTCGACCCAGACGAAAATCGCCATCAAAACGACGAAACCCGCAAAAAACGCCAGGTTCCGCGGCGAAACCAGCGCGGCAAAACCCGTTCCGCCCTCGACCAAGCCGAGCATCAGCAAGGTAATCGCCGCCATCAGAAGCATCGCGCCCGCGTAATCAATCGCCAGTCGCTCGTGAACCTTCGGCTCTTTCAAAGCCAGACCGATTATCAAAGCCGCCGCCAGACCGACCGGCAGATTGATGTAAAAAACCCAGCGCCACGACAACTGGTCGGTGATAAAACCGCCGGCAATCGGACCGACGACGCTGGAAAATCCCCACACGCCGCTGAACAAAGCCTGCATCCGCGCCCGCTCGGCGAGCGTAAAAATATCGCCGATAATCGTCATTCCCAGCGGAATCAGCGCGCCCGCGCCCAAGCCTTGAATCGCGCGAAAGATAATCAACTGCTCCATCGAAGCGGATATGCCGGACAAAATGGAGCCGAGCAGAAAAACGGCGATGCCGATTTGATACAAAAGACGCCTGCCGTATAAATCCGAAAGCTTTCCCCAGACGGGAACCGTCACGGTCGAGGTGATGAGATACGCCGAA
>DATHBC010000571.1:0-2371 GCA_035296345.1 Pyrinomonadaceae bacterium
GGACATTTCCTTCCCGGCGGTCGTTTGCGTTTCCGGCGTCATAAAATTTTCTCCTTGATTCAATCATTACAAAATCAAACGGAAAATTCCAGACTTCGCCGAAACTAATTTTTCGTAGATTAATTTAACTCAAACTCTTTAAAAGAGACGTGCGCCTTTTTTCTGACATCAACAAAATCTTTTAAATGAAGACAAATAATTATCCAGCCGTTTTTATCCATGAACAAATTACTAATATTAGCTTTTATGTAGCTTGAAGGAACTTTAAATAATCTGAAATCTTCATTTACATAATCTAATGCTCCGGCAAATACGATGTATTCATAATTATTCAAATCTTCGTAATCAAATTTAAACCACCAATCGTCTCGGTTTCTTTTAGGATTATCGGCTTTTTCATACATTCTGCTCGTGGTTATTTTATAGTTTAGTAATTCCGGAAACTTACTTTCTATGTATTTTTTTGAGTTGGCTTTGATTGGCATACTATTTTCTCCTGATAATTAAGTAAATTTTGTCAGATTCTGTCTGTCCTATACTTTTTGTTCCAATTCATTAACTTTTTTTGTTAGCTCACGAAGCGCGCGCGCCATTTCGCCGAGGCGACGGAAAGCCGCAATCGAGCGGAGCCAGTCGCGATTGTCGAAGGCGGGAATGCCGGAGATGATTTTGCCGTTTTCGACGTTGTGGCTGGTCGCCGATTTTGCCGTGACGACCGCGTCGTCGCCGACTTTCAGGTGTCCGGCGATGCCGACCTGCCCGGCGAGAATCACGCGCCTGCCGATGACGGACGTTCCGGCTAAGCCGGTCTGCGCGCAAATCAGAGAATCTTCTTCGACCGTGCAGGAATGCCCGATTTGCACGAGATTGTCGATTTTTACGCCGCGCCTGATTCTGGTTTCGCCGACCGAAGCGCAGTCAACGGCGGAATTTGCGCCGATTTCGACGTCCGATTCGATGACGACGCGCCCGGTTTGCGGAATTTTCAGCCAGCGTTTTTCTTCGTCTTTCGCGTAGCCGAAGCCGTCGGAACCGATTGTCGTGTTGTTGTGAATTATCACGTTGTCGCCGATTTCCGAATTTTCGCGAATGGAAACGCCCGAATGAAAACGGCAGTTTTTCCCGATTTTCACGTTGTCGTAAACGGTCACGTTCGGAAAAATTTTAGTTCCCGATTCGATGACGCAGTTTTCGCCGACGACGGCGTTTGCCTGAATTTCGACGCCCGGGGCGATGCGCGCCGTAGGGCTGATGACGGCGCGCGGGTGAATAAAGGAAACGGTTTCCGGTTCGGGATTCAGCAGGCGCAGCGCGCGCGTGTAAGCCAGGTAAGGGTCTTTCGCGCGCAGGACGGCGATGTCCGTTCTTTCGATTTTTTCCCGTTCGTTCAGAAAAATCGCGCTCGCCCGCGTCTGCTGAACCTGCGGCGTGTATTTCGGATTTGCCAGAAACGTGACGTCGCCGCTTTCGGCAATGTCGAGTCCCGCCGCGCCCGCGATTTCCAAATCCGGCGCGCCGCGTTCAATCGAAGCCCTTGTTTTTTCGGCTAATTCAGCTAATTTCATATTTCTCTTGATTAATGGTGTTTCGATGTGTCAGAATTTATCTTACGCAAATTCTCTCTCAACACGAACCGTAAATAAAGCGCCTGCGTCATGTAATACCAATCAACAATCGCCGATTTTGAAAAAATACGAAAAATCTGCACGCGCAGAGGAAACATCTGTCTAAATCTGCCGATAACATAAGGAGTTAGTTTTATGAATGAAAGAACTCAAACCCAGACCGAAAAAAGCTACACCGTCGATGAATACCTGAGAATGGAGCGCAAAAGCGCCAGCAAGCACGAGTTTATCGACGGTAAACTCTTAGCCGCCGCCGGTTCGAGCCGCCAGCACAACCTGATCGGCACGAACACGACCGTCGCCATCGGCAGTCGCACGCGCGGGCATAAATGCGAAGTTTACGTCAACGATATGCGCGTTCAACTGAGCCGCAATCGCTTTTCCTACCCGGATGTGGTGGTCGTCAACGGCGAGCCGAAATTCGTCGACAGCGAAACGGACGTCCTGCTGAATCCGACGGTCATCGTCGAAGTTTCTTCGCGCAACACCGTCAGCTATGACAAAACCGTCAAGCTGGAAAGCTATCTGGCGATGGACAGCATCCGCGAGGTTTTGCTGGTCAAGGAAGACGAGATGCGCGTCGAGCATTATTTCAAACAAAACCCGAAACAATGGATTTACCGCATTTACAACGTCGGCGACGACGTTATCGCGCTCGATTCAATCAACTGCAAGGTCTCTTTGTCGGAAATCTACGCGCAGATTAAATTCGACCAGGCGGCGATAAACTCGCAGGCGATTAATTA